>JAIVHP010000292.1:0-2792 GCA_020201045.1 Flavobacteriales bacterium | reverse complement strand
CGGTGATGATGCTGGCTGTATAAATTTTGCGATACCTTTTTTCAAGGCTGCTCGAATTTTGAGCAGCCTTTTTTTTGTTCTTTTTTTGGAAAGTAGTTTAACCAATACTCCTTCGGGCGAATAATGAATTACGCCAACCGGTGAATTGATCACTACCCACCGGAAATCGACAGAAGTTTTTATCCAGTTCAAAAAAACAACATCCGCTGAAAACTAAGCGCGGGGCTTTTTCTATTTTTACCCTAATTCTATTCAGATCTTGAATTCTTTTTTATCAAAGCAACTCGATTATGTAAAGGGAATTGGCCCGCCAAGGGCCGAGCTGCTCGCGAGCGAATTTGGCCTGAGAAATGTCAACGATCTTTTGCAGCACTACCCCTATCGGTATATAGACCGAAGTAAGATCAATCGAATAGGAGATGGGTTGGCTGCCGGTGAATACGTTCAATTGCGCGGGGGCGTGGCCAAATTTACCACCGAAGGAACCGGGAACAAAACGCGGCTGCGGGGCTTGTTTTCCGACGGATCGGGAAGCGTGGAGCTTATCTGGTTTAAAGGAATCAAATGGATAAAGGAGATTTTTCTCCCCGGTAAGGATTACGTAATTTATGGCAAGGTCTCTATCTTTAAGAACACACCCACCATTGCCCACCCCGAAATAGAACCTGTGAAGGGAGGTGTTTTACCCAAGGGCTATTTGCAGCCGGTGTACAGCACCACCGAAAAGCTCAATAAAAGGGGGCTGAACTCCAGGGGAATTGAAAAGGCCATTGCCGGAGTGCTTGCATACCCCGATTTTTACTTCGAAGAAACCCTTCCCGATTTTATACGCGACGAATTTAAACTCATCGGTAAAACCCAGGCGGTAAAACTGGTGCACCAACCCCGGAATCAAAACGATGTTCGCCACGCCGAGCGCAGGCTGAAGTTTGAAGAGCTGTTTTTTCTCCAGATGGAAATTTTGCTGAAGAAGGAGCTGCGCGTCAAAGAAATTCGCGGCTTTGTTCTCGAAAACGTTGGAGAGCACTTCAATGCGTTTTACGAAAAAAAGCTGCCCTTTGAGCTTACCGGCGCCCAAAAGCGCGTGATGAAGGAAATTCGGCGCGATATGAAAAGCGGGAAACAAATGAATCGCCTCCTTCAGGGAGATGTGGGAAGCGGGAAAACCATTGTGGCTACCTTATGCGCCCTGCTGGCCATCGACAACGGGTTTCAGGCCACCATTATGGCACCGACAGAAATTTTGGCGAAACAGCACTTTGAATCGCTCAGCGAACTGCTTTCGGATATGGGAATAGGTGTAGCCTTGCTAACCGGCTCTACAAAAACCGCCCGCCGCCGCGAAATTGACGAGGCTTGCATGGACGGTACGCTGAATATTCTGATCGGCACCCACGCATTGCTCGAAAAAAAGGTGCGGTTTAAAAATCTGGGATTGGCTGTAATTGACGAGCAACACCGGTTTGGCGTGGCGCAGAGAGCCAGGCTTTGGCGAAAGAATAAGCTCCCACCTCACATTCTGGTGATGACGGCGACGCCCATTCCCCGAACGCTCGCCATGACCCTTTACGGCGATTTGGAAGTGAGTGTAATAGACGAGTTGCCCCCCGGCAGAAAACCCATCCAAACATCCCACTTGTTTGATTCTGCCCGGCTGAGAATTTTTGGTTTTATGGAAGATCAAATTCGCCGAGGCCGCCAAATTTATGTGGTTTATCCGCTTATTGAAGAGTCGGCTACCCTTGATTTAAAAGACTTAATGGATGGGTATGAAAGTATTTCGCGGAGGTTTCCAAAACCCGATTACCAAATTAGCATCGTGCACGGTAAAATGAAGGCGAAGGATAAGGATTTTGAAATGAACCGGTTTGCAAAAGGCGAGACCCAAATTATGGTTGCCACCACAGTGATAGAAGTGGGCGTAAATGTGCCCAACGCAACGGTAATGGTGATAGAAAGTGCCCAGCGATTCGGACTTTCACAACTTCATCAGCTCCGCGGAAGGGTGGGGCGCGGCGGTGAGCAGTCGTACTGCCTTTTGGTTACCGACCCAAAGCTGAGCAGCGATGCCCGCACCCGAATGAAAACCATGACGCAAACCAACGATGGGTTTAAGATTGCCGAAGTAGACCTCAAACTTCGCGGTCCGGGAGATTTGATGGGTACACAGCAAAGTGGTATTCTCGACCTCAAGCTGGCCGACCTGGCTCAGGACAGCAAAATTCTCGTCTTTGCCCGAAATACGGCCCTGGAAATTCTGGATGAAGATCCCGAACTTAAAATGGAAAAGCACGAACCCATTGCGAAAAGGGCTGCGGAAATCATCAAAAACCGCCCGAATTGGAGCTTGATTTCATAGTTCAATCACTGGGCATTAATTCTTAGTTTTGTCGTCCCAAAATCCAATGCCCCCATGAAGGTATCATACAATTGGTTAAAAAATTACCTGGAGTTTTCTCAAACGCCCGAAGAGCTTTCCGAACTGTTAACAGACACGGGTTTGGAAGTGGAAAAACTCGAAAAATTTGAATCCCTTCCGGGAGGATTGAAAGGAGTTGTGGTAGGCGAGATCACCGAAATTCGGCCCCATCCCAACGCCGATAAACTGCAAGTTACACGGGTAAATATCGGTACACCACCCGAATTGGACATTGTTTGTGGTGCGCCCAATATCGCCGAAGGGCAGAAGGTATTCGTTGCCACCGTTGGCACCGTGCTTTACCCGAAGCCCGACGAGTCGTTTAAAATTAAAAAGGCAAAAATTCGAGGCGAAGCTTCCTTTGGAATGATAT
>JAIVHP010000211.1 GCA_020201045.1 Flavobacteriales bacterium | reverse complement strand
GGAAGCCGGAAGCCTGTAGCTGAAAGCCGGAAGCCTGAAGCCTCAAGCCCGAAGCCTAAAGCCTGAAGCTTGAAGCCTAAAGCCTGAAAGCCCGAAGCCCAACAACTTAACCGCCAAAGGAAAATCGAGACCCGTTGAAGGTGATCGTCTCTGAAGCATCTCGATACACCCTTCTCAACTCGGAAAAACTTCACTTCATTGTCGCTCCGCTCCATTTAGTGTGTTTTTCCAGGTCTCGAAGGGCACTCGATGTGACAATTCTCGTAAAGATTGTAAATCTGAAATTGCTTGCTAAGTCGAGAAATGGGATGTATAAGATTCGTAAGGAACCCCGTTGCCAGATCGAGTGTTTATTCCGGCTCACCAAAAGCAATAAAAACAACGAGAGGACGGAAGCCTGAAGCTGAAAGCCGGAAGCCAGATCGATGTGATAGTTCGCTTAAAGAGTGTTGTTCTGAAATTTGTTGTCAGCGTGTGTTCACAGACGCTATCTAACCGTCTTTTGCAAATAAGACAGCAGAATGCCGAGCACAATAGCAAAGTTGAAAAACGCAAAAAGCAGATGCAGCGGCTGCAGTGGTCCGGGCAAATCCAGGTAAGCCAAACCCATTCCGAATAAAATCTCCAAAAACACGGAACCAATCAATATTCTGGGCCAGGTAGAAATTGTTCTTCCCCGAATAACCTTTACAGCAAAAGCTAAAAACACAGCCAATACAGCCAGGCTAAATGTTCGGTGAATCTTAAATCTTACCGATAGTTCTTCAATCCAATCGGGCGAAGCGAGCAGGTTGGCTTTGCCGATGGCGTCCACTTCTTCGCGCACACCGGTGCCCAGCAAAATCTGAATGAGTATTAGAACTATGGCAGCTATTCCGAGCTTTACAATCGAATTATCGCGTTTTGCTCTAAACGACAGTCCCTGCGGTTTGGTGCGCAAAACAATAAATGTAAACAACGCTACCAGAGCCAGTGCGCCAAACATGTGGTAGGTAATTTGATGCGGGATCAGGTTTCCATCTACCACTGTTTTTCCGAGCCACGCTTCAAAAGCCAGGAGAACAACCCCGCCAAAAGCCGAAACGGTAATGACGGGATCTCGTTTTAAATAAAAGAGTGAGCATATAAACAGCGCCAGAACCGGAAGACCCGTAAAGGCACCTAGCAGGCGGTTTATAAATTCCACCCAGGTGTGGGTGGCGTTAAATGTTGCGTAATCGTGCTTGGTGTACGGCTCCCAATTTTCAGGGTCGAAGCTTTCTGATGATCTGAAATCGCTCTTTGCCACCAGCAGTCCATCCTCGTAAATAATTATATTTCCCGAACTGAAATCGCGGTCTTCGCTCCACGTAAGGGTTTGAATAGATGTTGGGGGAACGTAATACCCGAAACACTTGGGCCAATCTGGGCAGCCCATTCCAGAGCCCGTCATTCGCACAACGCTTCCGGCGAGAACTACCAGAAAAATGCAGATGAGAGAGATTAGGGATAACCGGTGTAGGGCAATTTGCATAACCAAAATGGATTGGACGAATACGAATAAACAAAAAACCCCTCAGAAGAGGGGTTGTTCAAAGAAAATTCCAAATTAAATTAGAATAATCTGGAAAATACACTGAAGAAATTTGGGAGTTCGTAGTCGAGCTTGGGGGTAAGTGAACCAATTGGTTCATCCTTCTCTTCGGTTGCAGATTCAGCTACTTTGAAGTGGGTCACTTTCACCTTGCTCACTTTGTAATGTCCGTTTGCCAGTTTTTCTATGGCTTCTACCATTTGCTTTTCGCCCGTAAGTTTAGAATCGAACTCTACAACAGCGAAATTTTCGTCTTCGGCGCCGTTAAACTCAATGTCTGTATCTGTTACTCCTTCAATGCCATTTAATGCTGAGGCGATAGCACTTCCGCAACTCATTTCGCAGGCCATACCATCGATGCTGATACTGGCAACGAATTTCTCACTTTCCGCTCCAACTTCTTCCACATAAGTTACGCTGAGATCTTCTGCCTTCTCGGTAGAAGCATCGGGCGATGAACTACATGCAGCCACAAGTGAAGCTGCCACAAACAAAAACCCGATTTTTGATATTATACGTGGTGTTTTCATACTTTGTAAATTAAGCGTTTAACTAATTTCAAACGCGAATACAAAAATAATATTTCGAAACGAGGCGAACAAGAATATAACTTAGATTCGCGCTTTAATTCTGAAAATTTGGCAACGGCAAGGCAATGGCTCATTCTCATACTGATCGCCGGTATTTGGGGGAGCTCATTTATTCTGATCAAACGCGGACTTTACGGCCCTGAAGGCGGTGAGTTGTTCACCAACCTCCAAGTGGGTTCGCTGCGAATCATAATCGCCGCCATTGTAATGCTCCCCTTCGTATTTAAAAACACCAACCTGCTAAAAAACGGGCGGCTCAAATTTTACCTTATCGTTGGGCTGTGCGGAAACGCCCTGCCGGCATTTCTCTTCGCCACTGCTCAAAC
>JAIVHP010000291.1 GCA_020201045.1 Flavobacteriales bacterium | reverse complement strand
TCGCATATGCGATTTCTCTTTGTACTCCGAATTTTTGTAGATGTACTTGAGCTGTTCGCGGTGGTTTGCCGCAAAATCGGCGTCGCTTTCGCGCTTTGCTTCAAAGGCTTTTCGAAGGGATGGGTTTTTCTTTAAGACTTCATCGGCGGTTTCGTCAAACACATATGTGCTGAAATACTCTTTTTGGCCCAGTTGGGAATCGAAAAAATTCCAATTGAAAAAGCTGTCTTCAGCTTCGGCAGTAAACACCGCTGCGAGGTATTTTTTGCCGGGTTGAGCGGTGCGTATAAGGTAATCGCCTGCGTAAAAAGGTATCTTTTCTTTTACAGTTCGAGCCTTGGTGTTGTAGTGTAGGTAGTGCCCTTCGTAGGGGTAATCTACGGTCTTAAAATCGGAAATAATAGTGGATTGAACATCGATAAGCGTATCGCCTTCGAGTTGCGTCATTTCGATCTGATTAGCGTAAAGGCAGGCTATCACTTTTTGCCACTGCTGTGGAACGATGTAATACGCCGGTATTTTTTCGCTCCCTCCGGCTTCGTGAAATTTAAAGTGAGCGATGTCTTCCCGGTAGGGCTGGTTTCGGTTGTAGGAAAGACTCTTTTGACGGGTTACCTCACTCACCCTGGCCGTATCGGCTTCAAAGCCCGGAAAGGAAAGAACGGCCGTTTCTTCGGTTATTTTCCAGTCGTATTCAAATGCTGCTTTCTCGGTGGTTTGCTTGTCGGCGAGGGTTTTTAATTGAATGATCACATCTTTTTTTTCGGTTGTAACCTTATTCAATACGTGGAGAAAATTCAATGTAGCTTTTACCCTTTCGTCAAAGGGCTTGAGCATATGGGCTTCAGTCATAAACCCAATTGTGTTAAAAAGCGAAGCGTAACCCGTGCTGTACCTGGGTAAATCTGTAAAGGCTTTTATTCCTTCTTTTGGCGTGGTTCCCTTCAGGCTAACGTACGGAATCATTTCTTCATTCGCCGCCAGCATGCCTTCGTAGAGCGCGGGTTCCAGCTCCATGGTCAAAAAGCGCGACTGCATGGTTTCCAATTTTTCGGGAAAGGTGGTGAGCAAGGTAATTGCCGGTTGGTAGTCGGCGCCATTACTGGTGTGGGTGTCTACAAAAATCTGCGGTTGCCATTTGTGAAATAAACGGGCAAAAGACAGGGCATTTTCGGAATCGCACTTGATAAAATCGCGGTTTAAGTCCAGGTTTTTGCCGTTTCCGCGGAAGCCGTATGCTCTCGGGCCGTTTTGATTCGCTCTCGTGGTGCTGTTGCGGTTTAGTGCGCCGCCGATGTTGTATATGGGAACGATAACGTAAACCACTTCGTTTGATGGAGCTTCCAAAATCTCCCGGGCAAATTCAAGGCTGGCATTTATGCCACAAGCTTCGCCGGGGTGTATTCCGTTTATTATTAGCGTTACAAGCTGATTGTTGTCGCGAGAATTTTTTGGGTTGAATTGCTTTTTCGAATCAATCACGAAAACGGGTAATTCTTCACGGCTGTCGGTTGCACCTTCAAATGTTAATTCTGCTTCGGGGTATTCTGCTGCCAGTTCTTCGTACGCATCTATCAATTCGCGGTAGGTGGGCGTCTCGTTCGAAGGGGGTTGACCAAAAGCGATCTGGACAAAAAGCAGGAGGGGGAGAAGGGTGATTTTCAAGGTATTTTTTTTGCGAAGATAAGACGGAGCGCGAAATGCCATAGACTTAACACATACTTAACATAAGCTTCATTTTATTAATAATGGCTTAAACTTATCCCATTCATCTCGCCATACATTTGCGCCATGAAGAAATTCTTTTTTCTATTTGCATTCGGCCTTTCTATTTCTGTTGCGGCAAATAACAGCACGCCAACTGAAAAGACGACTGCATCTATCGAAGGAAAAGTGCTCGACGCTGAGAATGCGGAAGCGCTCACCGGAGCATCTATTTATTTTGTGGAGCTCGATCTAAAGGTTTACGCTTCTTTTGACGGCAGTTTCGAAATAGAAGAAATCCCCACCGGAACTTACACTGTTGAGGTAAGCTACATCAGTTACGAACCGGTGGTTTACAAAGATTTCGAAGTCAAAGAGGGAATGGCGTACAAAAAGTTTCTGCTGTAAACCCCAATAACCCACAGTATTGCAAGTTGCTACGGCAACTTTTTTTATGATTTTGCGTACAATGTTACCAAATTGTTAAGAAAAGCTTACCTTTGTATTATCAAGAAGCAAGATATGATGAAGATTAAAATTTTAGGAATAGGAATACTAGCGATGGCTTTAGTAACGAGCGCATCTGCACAGGATTTGACAACAAAATCAGATTATGCCGATGGGCAGTTAGTGGCTATGTCGGGAACTGAAAGGGATTACTACATCCAAAAGGATGAAAATTTCAGCAGCGAAAATGGACTAAAAACAGGTAAGCTTATTTCGTTTCACGCAAACGGTGCTTTGGAAGAAACCGGTATGCTTATAAAAGATAAGCGATTTGGTACCTGGAAAAAATACAGCGATTCTGGAAAACTACTCACCGAAGCGCATTTTGTCGACGGTAAGAAAGACGGCGTTTGGAAAGTGTGGGATGAAAATGGGACGCTTAGGCTTCAATTTTCATACGACCAGGGCAAGCGCGTAGGATCGTGGTTAATGTACGATGCCGAAGGCAAGCTGATTAGCGAAAAGGAATACTAGAAAAATTACAGCATAAAAAAAGGGAGCTTTCGTTAGACAGCCCCCTTTTTTTATGCCAAAGCTTTTAGAAGTTGTGACTTACTCCAAGGCTAAACGAAATTCCGGGATTAAATCCGCTGAAGGGTTGGTTTTCGGCACGGAAAGACTGAAAGAACATTTCTTGTCTGTCGTCTAAAATATTCGATACACGGAAGTCTACCGAAGTTTTATTGTCTTTTCCAAGCTGTTTATTGATGCTGAAGTTCAGGCTGTGGAAGGGCTCGCTGTAAACATCGGGGTATAGACCAGATGATACGAGAAAAAGCGTTGGTCCTTTTACATTGTAGAATAAACCGGCGTCAAGCCCAAGGTCTGTATCGGTATATCCAAGCCCCGCGTTGATCACGTAAGGCGATTGGCCTTGCATATCTCTGGTGCGTTCAATTGTTTCGCCGGTCCGTTCAAAGTTTTTACGGCCATTGAATTCAGTGTCGGTCATATCAATTTCTGAGTAGACAAACGTAATATTACCGGAGACGTTGAAGTTTGACAGGGTGGGTGTGATAAACTCGAGGCTTTTCCGAAATTCAAGCTCTATGCCGTATAGCTGGCCTTGCCCAACATTTCGGGGTTGAAATTCCGTACTTGTTTGCTGTGCGGGTATTCTAACCAATTCGATGGGGTTATCAAACTTTTTATAAAATCCACTCGCGGAAAGCAACTGTCCTCTTTCCTGAAAAAGCTCCCACCTTACATCGAAATTATCAATTCGGGTTTCCGTAAGCTCCCCATTCCATTCTGGATAAGGAAATAATGAACCATTAAAAATACGATTTGTAATCGGATCTAAAATTTGAGCAAATGAGAGTTCCTTAAAGGAAGGCCGTGCAATAGTGCGGGAGTATGAAGCCCGCAAATTTTGATTTTCATTGAGGGCATAGATGAAAATGGCAGAAGGGAATAGGTCCATCGCATCTAGAACTTTTTCGTTGTCAAGGTTGCGACCATTTACCTCATCCCCCTGAGAATAACGCTGATCCCGTCCTGTGTGTCTTTGCACGTAATTTTCCATTCTCAACCCAAGAATGGTTTTTAAATTCGGCAACGGAGAAAGTTCCGTGCTTACATAAGCAGCCGTGCTGTTTACGTTAGATTCGTAAGCATTGGGGTTCGGATCATTATTCCCAGATTGGTAGTATAGGTTGTTGGGAGAATTGGGAAAGATATTTTCAGGATCTAAAACTGCGCTAGGCACTGGGTTTGGCCAGTTTTGACTACCAAAGAATTGAACATCGAAAAAGAGTATTTCGTAATTTCTTACCTTGTAAGTATACAGTCCCCCAAATTTCAATTTAGCATCCCTTCCCATGGCTTTGAAATCTTTGGTTAGATCAACTTTTGCCGTAGCGGAAGTTTCATCGAGCTCTCTCCAGATTCGCGAAGGGTTCCCACCTGCCCCTGCTATAAAAGATGTGTCCACCGCTGTTTGGGTAAATGCCGTTTTCCGTATATCCGGATCATCAGAAGTAGAAATCGTAGGAGAAATTCGCCAGTCTATTTCCCAACCAGAGACGGGTAGAATATGTGTACCATTTAGCAAAATGTTGGTAAGAGACCGCTCATTGTACTCCAGGTTGTCTGAACCGGCAATATAACCGGATTGACCCACTGCCTGCCCGTTATTGTCCAGATTAAATTGCCCCGTTCGTCTTTCACCACTCTGCAGGCGCATTGCGGTTAACCTGTACTTATTGTGTTGGCCTTTGTAGGCCAGGCCACCCAGTGCTCCAACAAGAACGTTTTGCTCACCCACTTGTCCGGTAAAAATATCAGAGTATTGTAATTCGTAGATATCGGGGCTGGATAGCGTTCGTTGATATTCGGCGTTTATAAAATCATCGTAATACCGATTCTCAGCCTTGTAAGATAATGAGAAAATATATCCAAGTTTTGGACTGTAGCTATCATTACTTTTTGGCTTGAGCTCTATTTGATCTGCTAAATTAAAGCCCAGGCTGTAATCCATAAAACTCATTTGGCGCTTAGCTCCGAGTTGTGGATCAAAGCTCCTTACAAATTGGTTGACTTCTTCATCGCTGTCGCCATTAATGGGCGTCGGAACATTTTGAAGCCTCGCTCTTTCGGGCAGAGCTCGCGTGCCATCGTCGAAACCGAGAAAATCGGTTGCTCCGCCGTCGTAGGTAAGGCTATTCTCATTAAAGTGCATGCTGGGGTTATAAGAAACCCCTGCTGAAACAGAGAGTATTTTACTTTCTGGAAAAGCTTTGGTTTCCACATTTAGTATTCCACCCGTAAAATCTGCGGGAAGGTCTGCTGTGAAGTTTTTGGTAACCATGATATTGTCAATCAGGTTTGATGGAAATATATCCATCTGAATGGTGTTTTTATCCGGATCGAGTCCGGGGATATCCACACCGTTTAAGGTGGTTTTAGAATACCTGTCGCCCAAACCTCGGATATAAATATACTTTCCGCCTTCAATGGTAACTCCGGTAACCCGTTTCGCCGCTTCAACGGCTGTTGCATCGCCGGTGAGTTGCATTCTGGCAGATGAAATACCGTCCATCGTAGCTGCTGACTTTTTCTTGATCGTCATCATAGCCGCTTCCGATGTGCGCGCCATTTCTGCGGAAATAACAACTTCCCCCAGCTCCATGTTGCTTTGTACCATTCGGATATCCTGAAGTTGAGTTACTTCTTCAGGTTTCACTTCTACTTTAACAATAGTCATTGTTTGGTAGGTGATGTAAGAGACTTGAAGGTCGTAGGTGCCCGGATCTAGCTGAAGTGAAAATTCTCCATCGAGATCGGTAACAGTTCCTTTGTCGGTAGTGCCTTTTACCAAAACATTCACACCGATAAGCGTCTCTCCCGATTCGTCTTCCACTACGGTGCCTCGGATGGTTCCTTGCTGCGCAGCCGCTTTAATTGAAATCAAAGCTATTACTACAAAGAGCAGTCTTTTCATTTTAAGTTGGTCTTTCAAAAAAAAAGTAAAAAGACCCGCAAAGAAAATATTTGCGGGTCTTTAAAAGAGATTAATTTTAATAAATTAATTTATTGTTTTCCTAATTCGGCTTAATAGTCTCTAAAACCCAATTTACAGACCAGACATTGCGCCCGCCTGCTTAGTCCAAGTCCAATCGAAACCACTTATATCCGCTTGTGGCGTTCCACCTGCAGTTACGCCGGCAGGAACAGCACCGTTTACGTAATTTGGTAGATCAGCACCATCAACATCGATGGAAATGTCGGTGTAATTTACGGTACCTTCAACATGGTCAACACGGTTGATCACCTGACCTGATACCACATCAGTAATGTAAATATCTTGCAGGTCAACAATTGAATTATCATCTGTATTGATAAGGTCTTCAGAAACCCTTCCATTAAAAGATGCTTTTATAGAACCATTTCGAATCGTATGTCCCGCTTGGAAAGATCCTTCCGGTCCGTCGAGCTCAAAACAGTGACCTGTAGCTCCGATAACTACAAAGTTATCGGCAGTACCAGACCAGGATTGATCCGTGTCCAACCCGTCGTCTCCATTATTCCAAACAACAAGATTTGTTGAGTTTACGGTTCCTCCGAACCATTCAAACCCATCATCCTGATTTGCAACAACTTCTATGTTATCTATTGTAGTGCCTGTTCCAACACCGCCCATGGTAAGGCCATTTATTTCGTTACCTGCACCTATATTGGTTCCACCGTGACGAATGGATATGTAGCGTAGCGTTCCTGAGTTGTCTGCAGGATTGTCGCCACCATATAAACCATTGGCGTCTGAAGTGGGAATACCTTCTATTTGTACCTCATCGACATCACCATCTGAGCTTGATGCAGAAATGGGTGCACGACCAAGAACAATTACGCCTCCCCAAAGGCCATTTACGTCTGATCCTAAATTTGGACTTCCGTAATTACCGGCAGCAACATCTTCAGGTTCGATTTCGTC
This sequence comes from Flavobacteriales bacterium, assembly GCA_020201045.1. Taxonomy (GTDB): domain Bacteria; phylum Bacteroidota; class Bacteroidia; order Flavobacteriales_D; family Cryomorphaceae; genus JAIVHP01. The sequence continues at coordinate 2,488 of JAIVHP010000291.1, read as the reverse complement.
TGCTGCAGAAGTGAAAATAATGGGCAACTGAGGCGTTCCTTCAGCCATTATCCTGGCGCCTCTGGCAATAATAAGTGCAGTAGCATTTGCGCCTGAACCAGAGCGTCCTTTAATAATAGTACCGGGTTCAATTGTCAAGGTTACTCCATCTACTACAGTTACCCTTCCGTCGAGAACGTAAACGCTGTCAGCAGTCCAGGTAGTATTAGATGTAATTAGAACGCTTTGGTCATCTCCGCCGCCGCCGCCACCGCCGGGAGGGGGAGTTCCTTCGTCATCATCTTCGCAAGATGTGAGCACCATAGCACCCATAGCGAGGATGAGTGCCGAATTTCTTAGTTTAATTAATGAGTTCATTTTCTTTGTTTTTGGAATGAATCGTAGTTTGATTTTCGAATGCGAAGTAAGTCACAGAACATAAGAGTAAGATGAAGTAAAAGTTACTTATGGGTTATTTCATTATTTACTCAATGTTAAGAGATGCTTCAAGGGCCTGTTGTTTCTACTTTTTCAATTAACTTAGCTTTAACATCTGGTTAATGAAGTGCAAATGCCATTGGTTTACATTTGCCTGAGATCCGCTGAAATAAAGCCCTGTGAAAAAAAATAAAATTCTTCTGGTAGACGACGAGCCCGATATCATCGACCTTATTTCGTATAACCTCGAAAGAGAAGGCTATGAAATTATGTCGGCTACAAACGGAAAAGATGCCATTAAGCTGGCTAAAGAATTCATTCCAGACCTTATCCTTCTCGATGTGATGATGCCGGAGATGGATGGGATAGAAACTTGCGTGGAAATGCGCGAAGTAGATAGCCTCAAATCTTCAGTTATCGCTTTCCTCACTGCACGGGGCGAAGATTACTCCCAAATTGCCGGGTTCGACGCCGGAGCTGACGATTACATCGCCAAGCCCATCAAACCACGCGTTCTTTTATCGCGCATACAGGCGCTCCTTCGCCGCAGAGGTGGGGAAGATGTTTCTGATTCTACGGCCGAAGTAGGCGGGATAATGATCGATAAGGAGAAATACCTCGTGTTTAAAAACGGAGAAGAACTCAGCCTTCCCAAGAAGGAGTTCGAACTGCTCGCGCTACTTATAAGCAAGCCCGGGCGCGTTTTTACCCGCGAAATTATTCTGAATACCGTTTGGGGCAACGATGTAGTAGTAGGAGATCGCACCATTGATGTACATATCAGAAAGCTCCGCGAAAAGATTGGGAACAAAATCATTAAAACGGTGAAAGGCGTTGGGTATAAATTTGAGCCTAAATGACCGGACCGAGTCCCAGAGATATTGCCTTATACACTGCGCTTATTACTTCTGTTGCGGTAACCGCGGCGGTAACAGCCGTGCACTATTACTTTGCCGAAAGTTTCGGGTGGATCGAAACAGCCGTAGTTTTCTTTTCCGCCTTCGCCGTTTCCTGGATCAGCTTTTACAAATCCCTTCAGCAATTTATTTCCAATAAAATCAAGCTGATCTTTAGAAATATGCACTCCATGCGCGTGGAGCGGAAAAATTTTAAGCTCGATATGCGCAAAGATGTGCTCGGCGATGTAAATAAAACAGTTGTAAACTGGGCCGAAGACAAAATGGCCGAAATTAAGGACCTGAAGGAGAAAGAAAATTTCAGGAAGGAATTTGTGGGCAACGTAGCGCACGAGTTAAAGACCCCGATTTTTAGTATTCAGGGTTACATTCTTACCCTGCTCGAAGGGGCTATTGAAGATCCCAATTTCAATAAAAAATTCCTGATGAAAGCTGCCAAATCGGTGGAGCGCATGACGATGATTATAGAAGATTTGGATACCATCACGCAATTTGAGTCGGGAAACCTCAGCCTCGATATCGAGAAAATCGACATCGTAGAGCTCACCAGAGAAGTTCTGGATATCCGCGACAACGAAGCTGAAAATAAGGGTATTACCCTTGGCTTTAACAAGCCTTACGACAGGCCCATTTTTGTGAAAGCCGACTCTTTCCGGATCAGTCAGGTTTTGACCAACCTGATTACCAATAGCATTAAATACGGAAAGGAAGGGGGTAAAACCACCATTCGGTTTTTCGATATCGAAGAACACATCCTGGTAGAAGTAGAAGACAACGGTCCCGGTATCGACGAAGAACACCTTCCCAGACTATTTGAGCGCTTCTATCGCGTAGATAAAAGCCGGTCGCGAAATCAGGGCGGTACGGGTCTTGGCCTGGCCATTTGCAAACACATCGTAGAAGCGCATCAGCAGTCTATAGACGTGCGAAGTGTACCGGGAAAAGGCTCCGTTTTTTCTTTTACCCTCGAGCGAGCCTGATTTAGGATAAAAACCTATCATATAACTTAACCGCTAACCGATTTACGCAGAGAACTCTGAGAAAATGGACAACCAAAGCTCAAATTATGAGTTCACAGAGGATCGCGAGCGATCAGTGAGAAACCCGACGACATTTCTCTTTGCAGGTTCTCACAGCGTGCTTGCACGCCTCAG
>JAIVHP010000432.1 GCA_020201045.1 Flavobacteriales bacterium | reverse complement strand
CCATCCCCAGCTCGTCGATCAGAGGGAGTGACTCCTTAATAATCAAACGGCCCAAATCCGAGCTATACGGATCCTTCAGGTAAATTTTATCGCTTACATCAATGCGAATGTTGCTGAGCTGATGCGGCATCTCTAATTATTCTAGTTTGTGAGTATAACACGCAAATATAGATTATATATATCTATTACGCATATTTCACTTCTTTTTTTGATTGTTAAACAATCTGAATAAATCAGTCGGAAAGCGTTAATTTTGCATCGTGGAAACGAAAGAAATAGCGCTAAAAGTAGAAGGAATGACCTGCAACAACTGCGCGGCAGGTATCAGCAAATCGCTTAAAAGTGCCGGCTTTAAAGATGCAGATGCAAACTTCATTGATGGAGAAGTTACCTTTTCGGCTATTGAAGGGCGGTCTCCCGATGAAGCGATAAAGAACATCGAGTCGCTTGGATACAAAGTAAAAGAAGATACCGATGCACCCCGCACCGGTGCGAGTGCCATTGAAAAAAAATTCATCTTTTCTCTGCTATTCACCATTCCGCTCTTTTTACACATGTTTTTCTCGCATGATTCCTTTATCAACAACCCTATCGTGCAAATAGTTCTCTGCATACCCGTTTATATTGTCGGGGTAATGCACTTTGGGAAATCGGCCTGGGGAGCACTTAAAGCGCGATACGCCAATATGGATGTATTGATCTTTATCGGTTCGAGTGCCGCTTTTTTTTACAGCCTTGCGGGAACCATTATGTACTGGGACTCCCCCGAAGTGCACGACTTTATGTTTTTTGAAACCGCCGCTACCATTATTACGCTTGTGCTTCTTGGTAATGTGCTGGAACATCGAGCTGTAGAGCAAACTTCTAAGCAAATAGGCGAACTCACCAAACTGCAGAGTCCTGTGGCGCGAATTGTAATAAAGGTGGGAAACAGGGAAAAAATTTACGAGACCAGCCCCGAGACCGTTAAGGTAGGCGATGTGGTTCAGGTTGTAGAAGGAGATTTTTTTCCCGTTGATGGCTTGGTGGTTAGCGGCGATGCCTATGCAGACGAATCGGCGATAACTGGCGAGTCAGACCTGGTGCATAAAACCGAAGGTACCCAAGTGTTTTCGGGTACCCTTTGCAGGGATGGAAATTTGAGAGTTGAAGCCAAAGAAGCCGTTAAAGACTCCACGCTTCAAAAGATTATCGACCTGGTAAAAAGGGCGCGGAAAGAGCAACCCGACATCCAAATTTTGGGCGATAAGGTGAGCGGAATTTTTGTACCGGTAGTACTCGTCATTTCGGCCCTTACCTTTACCATCGGCTACTGGGGTTTTTCTCTTTCACTCACGCAGGCGATATTGAATTCGGTAGCTGTTTTGGTTATTTCCTGCCCCTGTGCCATGGGGTTAGCAACCCCAACAGCAGTGGTTGCCGGCGTAGGTCGAGCAGCCAAAATGGGTATTATGATCAAGGGTGGAAATACCCTTGAGCGCTTTGCCAAAGCTACCACCATCATTTTCGATAAAACCGGAACCCTTACTACCGGCGATTTCGAAATTGATATTTTGGAGAATACCCGCGGCGAAGAAGCCCTCCAAATGATTAAAAGCATCGAAAATTATTCAAACCACCCCATTGCCAAATCCATTTTGGCAAAATTTGAAAGTTTAGATACCGTTCCGCTCGACGACGTGAAGGAAATAAAATCCCTCGGTCTCACGGGTAAAACGGAAAACCAAAACGATGTCTTTTTTGGAAAAGCTGAGGAGGGCAGCGATTTGGTGCTGAAGATTAACGGTGAAGCGGTAACTCGCTTAAAAATCAACGACCAGATAAGAGCGGAGTCGAAACAAGCGATCGATGCCTTTAATTCCGCCGGATTTAAAACCATTATTCTGTCGGGCGACAAGGAAGCAAAGGTAAAAATGGCCGCCGAAGCACTCGGAATAAAAAAGTACCACTCCGGCATGACGCCCGACCAAAAGCTCGCTTTTACCACAGCGCTTTCAAAGTCGCAAATCGTGGTTATGGTGGGCGATGGAATCAACGATGGCCCGGCCCTATCCGGTGTACAGGTTGGAATTTCACTCGGCGGGGCGAGTTCTCTCGCCATCGATTCTGCCCGCATCGTATTGATGAATCAAGACGTGATGCAGTCGCTGGTGAAAGCTCAACGCATTTCGGCCCTGACTTACCGCACCATCAAACAAAACCTTTTTTGGGCGTTTTTTTACAATGTAGTCGCCATCCCAATTGCAGCGGTTGGGCTATTGAATCCCATGATTGCCGCTCTTGCAATGGCAGGATCAGATGTTGTGGTTATTGGAAACTCTCTGAGGTTGCGGTACCGTAAGGTGTAGCTAGCGCAGATCTGAAAAGTCATTTATTCCAACCACTCGTTCTGCGGTAAAACCTTCGCCGTACTTCGCGTGGATCAACCTGCCGTACTCCCGCCCGCGGGCTTCGAGCGCATGGATAAAGTCGGGGCTCGAAATTGGGGTTACC
>JAIVHP010000210.1 GCA_020201045.1 Flavobacteriales bacterium | reverse complement strand
AGATCATTGTTTGTTAATCTGGTCCATACGATAAATGCTTCTAAAAGCTGAATTTCGTCATCAATCCAATCGTAATCAGCGGGAGACTTTTTAATAGACTCGAGACCTGCTTCCAGGGCGGTTATTAGATTTCCAGCATCCTGTTCTGAGACAACCTGCCCATTTTGATCATCATAATTACCATCCCAGTCGCTTTGTTCCTCGCCTTGTTCATCTATGAAATGTGTTCCTTCCGGTTCCCAGCCATTTCTTTCAGCCAACTGGAGCGTTCGGCCCCAGAAGAAGTTGGAACATTGAAAGACTTCACCATCTTCCATTCTTGTTAAATCCATGCTCATCTTATTTCCTTTTGCGTTGATTTTATCCTTATGAGCTCCTAAAGTGTAAATTTTATTAGGTTATTCTGACCTTTTGGCTTGGTAAATACCATCTTTCGGTCCTATTTTATTGATGCAAAAATCCAATAGAAGGGTGATTTGTATACGTCAACCACCGGACATTAAATTGCTTTTGTCCTTGTATTAAAACCATTTGGATTGTCTTTTCAATTCGTTTTCGCATACCAATTACATTATGTGTAAGGTGCATTATTGCAGTGTCTTATAAAAGATTAAAGAAATAGAAACGGACTCTGCATCCATAGGAGCAGAGTCCGTTTGTGAGTTTGCTATTTTTCTTTTGCCAACTCAAAAGAAAGGGATGAGTACCCATTTTTGCGTAGCTGCTGAAGGCACCAATCCCAGCGGCTAAGAGCGTTTTTATGGTCTTTAAAATCGCGGCGTAATTCACGGCCTGATCGAATGACATCGATTATGATTTTCTCGTTTTTTCTTTGGCCGAAAACGATTAAGTTTCCTGGCCGATTTGGTATTTTTTTACACAGAATTTTGAATTCATTGTGCATTTTTTTAGAATCAAAGACTAAAATGGATTGTTGGGTTAATTGAGAGTTGCGGTATCTACTTACTGGCTTGTAAGTATCCGAATAGACTAATAATCCATTGTTTAAAGTAGTTTTTCTCCTGGGGTACTCACACGCAAAAGGAACTCTTTTTTTGGTGAGTTTTAAATTTGGAAGGGGAGTTTGAATAGATTTAATAATTGTCTTTTCCATTTTTGACGAGATTAATGGTTAATACAAAGGACCTGTTGTTGCTAATGCTTCGACAAAGCTAAAGGGCAGGTAGGACACTTTTGTCCGATATGGGTGGTGATTTGGTTGTTTTGGCTGACTCAACCGCGAAGAAATACGCACCTATTAAGCTGCATTACAGGGATGAAGACAATTTTCTGAATTTTGAAAAATAATATTAAAAATACTTAACTATTCGTTTAACAAAACTATCATATAACCTAATCGCTAATTTGCTGTTGTTGAGTCAATAGAATTTTGTGAAATCCCGAACTCGTTTCGGGGCTCTCCGTCCATTCGGCGGAGCACAAGCGTCAATACTATTTGTTTTAAATGAATTACGCAGAGTGCACAGAGAAAATGGACAACCAAAGCTCAAATTAGGAGTGCGCTGAGGATCGCAAGCGATCAGTGAGAGGAAAGATCAGAATTATTTACATTAATCTGATTTCTCACAGCGTGCTTGCACGCCTCTGCGCACTCGCCTAAACACGCCCTGCTCGTCCATTTTCTCACTTTTCTCAGCGCTAATTTTTGCTTAAGGCTATCATATAACGCTATCATATAACAAAATCAATTTATTTCTGATGGCCAGTTAAATATCAGTTACCAAAATAGATAATAGCAGCAGCCTCATAGGGTAACTGAGTTCGATTATTCTTCAGGATTCAGACCGCCTATAATTTATTCGCTCCGCTCACCCTTCGGGTTCCCAGCGGTCATGCGCTACCGCTTAGTTGAGGCGGAATAACAATATCCATTCTCATAAAATCTGAATCTCCGAATAATACTCCAACTCAGGCTAAAAGCTTCTCGAGCAAATTCCGCATAGCCACTTTACCGGTTACAATTCCCGGTAATTCGTCAATACTTACCCGGTCTTGCTCCATGGTGTCGCGGTCGCGAATGGTGACTTTGTCATCGTCTAAAGTCTCGTGGTCTACTGTGATGCAATACGGCGTTCCGATGGCATCTTGCCTGCGGTAGCGCTTTCCGATGCTATCTTTTTCGTCGTACTGACAATTGTGATCGATCTTTAGCGTATCCATTATTTCGCGGGCCTTTTCGGGCAGGCCGTCTTTCTTAACCAGAGGTAGCACGGCGACCTTTACCGGTGCCAATGCGTGGGGGATGCGCAATACGAGGCGCGACGAACCATCTTCCAGCTCTTCTTCGGTGTAGGCCGCGCTCAAGGTGGCCAGGAAGAGTCGGTCTAGCCCGATGGAAGTTTCCACGACGTAGGGCACGAAGCTCGTTTTAGATTCGGGATCGAAGTACTGAAGCTTTTTATGGCTGAATTCTTCGTGGCGACTCAGGTCGTAATCGGTGCGCGAGTGCACCCCTTCCAGTTCTTTAAATCCCATGGGGAAGTTG
>JAIVHP010000209.1:1558-4902 GCA_020201045.1 Flavobacteriales bacterium | reverse complement strand
CTCCTGAACCACAATCAGGCGTTCTAACCTACTGAACTACAACCACCATGTAAAATGAGCATGCAAAATTAACGTTTTTCTCGGTTTTGCAAGTGCCAGAGCCAAATTATATTTCCCGGATTTAACTATTCGTCAAAGAATCCAATTCCTCCAATCACACGCGCTTCGGCGGCAAGCGTGCGCTCCTTTGCCTGAAGGCTGTACAATATGTTACGTGCTTCTACCAGGGTTGTCTCGCGAGAGTTTACCAAAAACAAACTGCTCTCACCCATTGAGAATAATTCGTTCTCCCCTTCCAAAAGCCGGGTTAAGTATTCGACGTTCTGCGTGTAAAAATCAATTTGATCGCGAACGTTCGAAAGCTTTTGCAATGTCGCGTCTAACCTAGCCTTGAGCTGTTCGCGGGTATTCTCTATTTCAATTTCCCGAAGGTCTATCTGGATATTTGCCATTCCCATTTTTCCCCGTGCTTCGCGCGTAAAAATCGGGAAGGCCACCCGCGCTCCCAGCTTGTAGTTATTGTTGAGAAACCGGGTATCTTCAAAATAATCGTCCAATGGCGCCGGCGATATATTCTCGCTGAGTACATTGTATTTTAACTCAACGGTGGGCAAAATATTCTGCTCCTGGAGCCTGCGCTCGATATTGAGCTTTGACTTTTCGAAATTCAGGTTTTGAAGCTCGGGATGGCTCATGCCAATTTGAAGTGGAATATCTGCAAAACTCACTTCCTGATCTTCGAGTCCCGGCTTTGCATACGGGGGGATATAAATTGGCGTGAGCCCATCTCCCCAAAGGTAAACCGAAGCGGTGTTCACCGCATCTACCCATACTGTAGGTACATTTCGCTCCGGGTTCAAATACTCGCCGGCATTGTCTTCGTACCCGGCCACAACCGAAAGACCCATCCAGGTAGGTATTTCAATTCCCGCTTGAAGTTTGTCGTAGTAATCGGTGTCGTCGTAGACTTTTCGATCGAAGTTTCCGTAGAGCATCGGATCAAATCCAGACCGCGATGTGCGTAAACGCATTCCGGCCAGGTCTACAACAGCGCGCGCCGATTGAGCTACCGGGTGGTAGTTTTCTACCCAGTACAAATATTCCCGATAATCGAGTACCGAGTCGCTGAGCATTGCGGAGAGTGTGTCCGCACCCCTGCCCGAATACTCGGGTTTTTCGGTTTGATCTGACGGATTAACACCTTCCCCATCCTGAGCGAAACCCCAAAGCGGCAACAGCAATATTATGAACGAAAATTTACTGTTCATTTTTGCCGTTCATTTCAACTTTCCCATTCATTTCTACCGATTCTTCCGGTCGCTCCAGAGACATGTAATAATCTGGTGGGAAACCGTTTAATTGCCGCCAGAGCTCGTACCAAAGTGGAACATCTTTAAGCAAAAGAATACCATCTGCACCTGTTCCCACCCTGAGATCTTCGGGCCAGGTTACTTCTTCTTCATCGGGTACAACCAATACCCGGTACTTTCCATTTGGAGAGATGAAGTTATCTACGGCCAGTATTTCTCCTCCGAAGGTTCCATTTGTGAGCGAAGGCCATCCCGAGAAAACAATGGCTGGCCAACCGTCAAACATCAGCCGTACATCGCTGCCTTTGCGCATCAGTGGAAAGTCAACCGGTTCGATATACAGCTCCACAGCAAAATCGTAAACCGATGGCATGATGCTCACGATCTCTGTACCCTTTGCAATGGTTTCACCAATCCCGGAAGATATCGCCTTGGTTACATATCCCGCCTGAGGCGCAGTGATGTAATAATTTCCAGACCTCACTTCGTAATTGGATAGTTGATTCTCCATTTTTGCAATTTCGGCCTGGGTATCGTAAAAAATGGAAAGTGCCGAATTCCGCTCAGAGCGGGCTTTACTCAACCTTTCGGCATAATCGTTATCTACCGCGTCAAGTTCTATTCTCGCATTGATAAGCTTGTTTCGCGATGTGAGCAAGCGGTTTTCGGCGCTTATCGCGCGGGCCTGCATCTCCTGAAGGGTTAGCCTTCTGGTTTCGAGGTCGGTAAGCGACTTTAATCCCTGTTCGTAGAGGCTTTCCATCCGCTCCAGTCGCTTCTCAGCAATCTGAAAATCAAGCTCGGCGGCTTTAAAATCAATGCTATCCGAAACAACGGCCAATTGCGCCTGCTCGAAATTATTTTCCGCCTGCTCAATTTTATTCACCCTGTTTTTGGTCAGCGCAGTGATTTGCGCAGCAAGTGCTTCGGCCTTTTCATTGTAGTTTTCGGCTGCATTGCGCTTATTCTCAATTTGCGTTTTGGTTCGCTCAATAAGACGGGGGTCAAAATAACTGTCCATCACTTCCGAAATCTGGATAATGGTATCACCTGCCTCTGCAAACTCCCCTTCGCGCACGTACCATTTTTCAATCCTTCCGGGAATTACATTCTCTACCATCTGGGGCCTTTGACTGGGAAACAAAGTGGTTAGCTTTCCCGGCGCGCGCACGTTTTGAGTCCACGGCAGAAACAAGAAGAGTATAGCTCCTACTAAAATTGACGTAAAAACCCGGATTTTCTTTACCGGCTTTCCCGTATCAATAACGGTCCGCAAACTCTCGTAATCCGAAGCGTAGTCTTCGGGGTTTATCCGGTTATCTGATATATTTAGCATACTCCGATTGATTTAATTCATTGAGGCTTCCCGAAAAAACGACCTTTCCCTTTTCCAAAAATAAAATCCGATCTGCCTTTTCCATAAAAGTTTCATCCCAAGAAACAGCCATCATGGTCCAGGGCTCTGAGAGAATGAAATCGTAAAATCTCTCCTTCTCAGATTTAGTCATAAAGTGGGTCTCTAATTCCAGCAACAACAGCTTGGGTTGCGATGCAATCGTTCTTGCCAGAATAATTTTCTTACCCAATGACTTGGGTATTTTAATTCCCTCAGGGAACAAAACGGTGTTGAGTCCATCAGGTAAGTCTTGAACCCCTTCCATTCCCCCGACAGATTTCAGGGTCTTTCGTATTTGTTCGTCGGTAACGCCTTTCTTGCCCAGGCTAATGTTTTCTCTAACCGTGCCTTTAAAAATGGTTTCCTGCCAGATGTTATCGCCAATATGCAACCTTACGTCTCCTTGATTCAGACGCTTGAGCGGCGTGCCATTGTATAAAATTTCTCCCTTATATTCTTCGTAAATCCCTGTCATTAGCTGCAGCAGCGTCGTTTTTCCCGACCCTTGCTTTCCGGTGAGTACAATTTTTTCGCCGGCTTTCACCTTTAAATCTACCCCGTCCATTATAAGCTTTTCACTTCCGGGATATCCAAAAACAACGTTGTCGAGCTCTACTTCAAAAGCTTCAGACTCCTGC
>JAIVHP010000209.1:0-1530 GCA_020201045.1 Flavobacteriales bacterium | reverse complement strand
ATAACAATCTCGGCAGCGACAAACTGGCCTAAGCTTATTTCGCCTTCCATTAAAAGCAAACTTCCCATCACAAGCAAAGCACCAACCGTAACTACCTTGAAGGCGACCATCGTCTTAAATTGGAAAATCAAAATTTTGAAGTGCTTACGCCGGTAATACAGGTAACCCAGAATAAGTTTGTCTACCTTGAGCAAAGGCAGGTTGGTGAGCCCCGCCAGTTTAAAGGTGCCCATGGTCCGGGCGAGCTCTTCGAGCCAGTGCGCAACTTCGTACTTGTTGGTGGATTCGTTTAGAGAAGATTGGACTCCAATGGGACCAGAATAGCGAAAAAGCAGGTATAGAATACCGGTAACCGATAGAGAAAACAAAAGGAAAAACGGGTGGTAAACCGAAATCAAAATTAAGCCGAAAAGCACTTGCAGCGTCGCTGTAGGGTAATCAACAAGCAGTTTTGCCAATCCCTTCTGAAGACTAACCGTGTCGAAAAACTGATTCATCATCTCGGGTGCATACCTGTTTTGAACGGCTTCCATTTTCATTCGCGGCAGTCGGACCGCAAACTCAAAACTAGACTTTGAGAAAATACGCTGCTGAAGGCGTTCCGTAACCGTTATTTGAGCAATTTGAAGCAATCCCGAAATCGCGAGACCCGCCATTACAATAAGAATGAGAATTACCCAGGACGATGACACCCTTCCGCCGAGAACGTAGTTCATAATGGCCTGAATACCCAGGGGAAGTGTAAGAACAATGACCCCGTTTATAACCGCGTAAAACAGAATGAGATAAACATTCTTTCGCTCTGATTTGAGCAGTTTACCCAGCCGCTGAACCGGTTTAAAAGAACTGACTTTTATTTTTTCCATTTCGAGATCGAACTAAAAATTAAGTGACTGTAAAATTCGTAACGGCTCGATTCGCTCTGATTAAGATCGCTCATGGAAGGCAGGTGTTCTATAAAAAACAACTGACCAATATGAGACTCCAACAAAATAGATACGAGCGTTTTTGAATACGGAAAACCGGGTGCGTAAGCTTCTATCATAAGAGCAAGTCTGCACGCAAGACTTTTGTACTGCTCAAATAATCCCGCCTTGTTTTCCGCGTCCACCTCTTTCGTAAAATACGCCTTCGACGATTCGGAAATAATTACCTGATGTAGGCTGTGTATATCGAATGGAGCGCTGGGAAATTGCCTGAAATTACTGGTGACGATCTTAATACTCATTTTGAGGCGCGATTGCGGAGAGTCAATATTTGCCGTACCAAAAGCCAAATTGTACTCCAACCAACCCCAATACCAGGAGACGTAAAACAAAAGAAGCTTGTGCTTATTTTCGAAGTAGCGATACACCGCGCTCTCCGTGGTATTTATCTTTGCAGCGAGCTTTCTGAAGGTGAATTTCTCCATCCCCAGCTCGTCGATCAGAGGGAGTGACTCCTTAATAATCAAACGGCCCAAATCCGAGCTATACGGATCCTTCAGGTAAATTTTATCGCTTACATCAATGCGAATGTTGCTGAGCTGAT
>JAIVHP010000039.1 GCA_020201045.1 Flavobacteriales bacterium | reverse complement strand
TTAGGAGGATGGCATTGGTATCGCGCTCTTCGGCAATTTCCCTTGTTCTTTGGTCTACAGCGCTCTCAAGCGTAGATCGCCGGTCTTTTTCAAGCGAAATGCGGTACCCATAAAACAGGTATAGAAAACCCAGCACGGCCAGGACCGATAGAAGCCTAAACCACAGGGTTTGCCAAAATGCCGGGTTGACCAAAATAAACATCCGGGTAGGCGTATCATTCCATATTCCATCGTTATTTGATGCGCGCACTTCGAGTTTGTACAGCCCCGGATTTAGGTTCGAAAATGTTGCAAACCTTCGGTCGCCGGTATTTCTCCACTGATTAAACAACCCCACCAACCGATACTGGTAGTGGTTCTTTTCGGGTTCTTTAAAATTTAACGCTGCAAACTCTACCTGAAAGCCAGAGTGGTTATAGTCGAGAATCAAGCTGTCCATCACGGCCTTATTTCCCAAATCGGCCTGTGCATTCATTCCGCCCAACTCCTGACAATCTACAATAACCACCGGTGGAGGAATGGAGTTCATTTCAAAACCAGTGATATTAAGCGATGTAATTCCCTCTGTACCGCCGAACAATATGTGGTCTGAATTTAATGCGAAAACACTTCGGGGATAGTGTTGATTATGGGATACAAACTCCGAGTTGTTAAAGTTGCTCACCCCTTTCAGACTCGGGTCGAATACAGAAATCCCCGCATTGGTGCTCTTCCAAACCCGGTTGTGTTCGTCAATAAACAGCGCGTGCACCACATCGTTAATTCGGTCTGATCGATTAGAAATCAACTGAAATTTTTGCGATTCCTTCTCGTACACAAACAACCCTTCTCCAAGTGTGGCAATCCACAAGTTGCCCTTGTTGTCAAATTTGAGATCGGAAATATTGGATGCGCTCAAAACTCCGTTCCCGAAATCGGCAGAAGACAAAAGCGTACTATCTGAAACATTAATTTTATACAAACCGGCGTTACCGGTGCCAGCCCATACGTTTCCCGCAGAGTCTAAGATCAGTGGGTACACATTGTTGTCTCTAATCGACTTTCTGTTCGCACCGTCGAATCGGTAAACGGAAAAAACTTCATCGGCGATGTGAAAGTGGCAGATTCCCCCTCCCTGGGTAGAAACCCAAAGTGTTCCATCTCTTCCTGAAATCACCTGATTTACCTGATTGCTCGAGATACTCTGTTTACGCGTGGCGCTTACGAGGTAATAAGTCAGGCTGTCTTTTTCTACTTCGTATTTTACAAGTCCGTTACCATCTGTACCGAACCACATAAGCGAATCCTGATTGAGAATAGAGCGGATTTTGACATCCAGAGATTCCAGCGCTCCATAGCCCAGGCTATCCAAACTATACGTAACTGAATCGGTTAGTGAAATCAGGCCAATTCCCTTTGCTGTACCCGCCCATATTGCCGAGTCAGAATGCTGAGCCATTGCGTAAACGCGATTGGAACTCGATGAACCTTGTTTGGAGACATCGATCCGGGTAAACTCCGGCATTGCCTTGTCAATGGTAATTACCCCTTCCGATTCGGTGCCCAGCCATACCAAATGAGATGCATTGTAGAAGAGCGAAAGCACATCGCTTCCCTCAAACAGCGATTTTGCGCGCCATGATTTCCCGACATCTGCATCGGCATTTTCTGTATTCTCAAGCGAATCAACTGAAATAAAGTACGCACCGGAAACGGTTGCGGCCAGGATTTCATCTCGAGCTACCCGATAAAAATCGTGAATTTGAACACGCGACAAGCCCCTAACATTTTCGAAGAGTGGAGTGAATTTTTTGCTGTCTTCATCGAAAATAAAAACACCGTTTCGCGTGCCGATTAAAAAAGTGCCGGGGCGCCATTCTTCAACCGTGTAAATCTGATTGTTCTCAACTGCCAATTCGGTATCAAAGCCGTGGTAATAGCGCTTAAAGCTGCCCGTTTCGTTATCGAGTACATTCAGCCCCGACTGTGTCCCTACCCAAACGCGATTTTGAGAATCTACCGTAACCGCATTGACGATATTGTGTGATAAGCTGGATTTTTCGCCTTTCCGAATGGAATACCGCTCAAATTTCGCACTTCCCCTTTTCAATCGGTTGAGGCCATTTGCAGTTCCAACCCATAAATTGCCTTCTCGATCCTGGGTAATAGATCGAATGGTATTGTCGCTGAGGGTATTTTTATCTTCAAACCAGTGAAAAAAAGTTTTCACCTCCATGGTTCGGGTATTTAACCTGTTCAGACCGAAATTGGTCCCCACCCATAAATACCCATCTTTACCTAATTCAAGGCAGGTAATGTGATTGCTGCTGATGCCCGAGGTATCTTGCACGCTAGCCTTAATCACTTTCATGGAGTAAGCGTCATAGCGGTTTAGGCCGTCTTTGGTTCCAATCCAGACAAAACCATCCCTGTCTTCGGCGAAACACGTAACCGTAGCTTGCGACAAACCTTCAGCAAGTGATATTTCGCGCTCCCCTTGTGCATCGACAATTTCTGTTCCGAGAAACAAAAGAAGCAGGATAAGGAGAAAAGGGCGTCGGAAACGTTTGTTGAGCATGTATAACCTATCGGATGGCGAAAATACAAAATAGCTTGCTCCGAAATCAAGAGTTGCTGGCTAATAGCTGAGAACCCGCTTCATTTTTATAATTTTGGGCTTTAATCTAGAAATCTTCAAAGAAATTTAAACCATGCCAAAAGGAGTATATCAAATTCCCTTTCCAGAGAATGAGCCCGTTTTCGATTATGGGCCAGACTCGGCTGAAAGGGCAAAATTACAAGAAACGCTTAAAAGACTTCTCTCTCAGGAGGCTGTTGACGTACCGATGTATATCGGTGATGAAGAAGTGCGAACGGAGAACAAAAAGCCACTCAGCCCGCCCTTCAATCACAAAAAAGTAGTTGGACACGCTAATTTTGGAACAAAAGAGCACGTAAAATCTGCCATAGATGCTGCCCTTGGTGCGCGAAGCGAATGGGCGGCACTTAGCTGGGAACAGCGCAGCGCTGTATTCCTAAAAGCGGCAGACCTTATTGCCGGCCCCTACCGGTACGAGATGAATGCCGCAACCATGGTGGCACAAAGTAAAAATGCCTACCAGTCTGAGATTGATGCCGTTTGCGAGCTTATTGACTTCTTGCGTTTTAACGCGTATTACATGGAGGAGATCTATGCAAACCAGCCAAATAGTAGCCCCGGCGTATGGAACAGACTTGAATACAGGCCACTGGAAGGGTTTGTGTTTTGCATTACCCCCTTCAATTTTACAGCCATCGCCGGAAACCTACCCGCTTCAGCAGCGCTAATGGGAAATGTTTGCGTTTGGAAACCAGCCGACAGCCAGATATATTCTGCCAATTTGGTGATGAAAATATTTAAGGAAGCCGGGCTTCCCGATGGGGTTATCAATATGATTACCGTAGATGGACCCGACGCTGGCGAAGTGGTTTTCAATCACCGCGACTTCGCAGGGCTGCACTTTACCGGATCTACGGGTGTGTTTAAGCACCTTTGGAAAACCATTGGAAACAACATCGACAAATACCGCGCATACCCGCGCATTGTAGGCGAAACAGGCGGTAAGGACTTTATTATGGTTCACCCTTCTTCAAACCCTACCGAAGTAGCGACGGCAATAGCCCGTGGTGCCTTTGAGTTTCAGGGGCAAAAATGTTCGGCCGCTTCCAGAGCTTACATTCCATCAAACCTTTGGGACGATGTGAAAGCCGAAGTTTTGAAACAGGTGGGAAGCTTTAAGATGGGTTCGCCCGAAGATTTTGGAAACTTCATCAATGCCGTAATTGATAAAAACGCCTTTGAAAAAATTTCAGGTTACATCGACTACATTAAAGATGCAGATGATGCCGAAATTGTAATTGGCGGAAACTACAACGGCGAAGACGGCTACTTTGTAGAGCCTACCGTTGTGGTAACCACCAACCCGAAGTTTAAAACAATGGTGGAAGAAATTTTCGGTCCGGTAATCACGATCTATGTGTATCCGGAAAACGAATTTGAGAAAACGCTTAGCATCCTGGACGAAACGTCTGAATATGCATTAACCGGGGCTATATTTTCAAACGATCGATACGCTATTGATCTCGCTACCAAAAAACTGGTAAATGCGGCGGGTAACTTCTACATAAACGATAAGCCTACCGGGGCAGTTGTAGGACAGCAACCTTTCGGGGGAGCTCGCGGCTCGGGAACCAATGACAAAGCAGGATCTTATCTAAACCTGCTCAGATGGGTATCGCCAAGAACAATAAAGGAAACTTTTGTTCCGGCTAGAGATTATCGCTACCCATTTTTAGGGTAAGTGACACATACTATTTTAAAGAAACTCCTGTTTACAAGTAAGCAGGAGTTTTTTTATAATCAACCACCGTGAAGCTATCTTTGAACGTGCCGTCAAAACTACCACCCATATTGCGCAACAGGTATTCCCTGGTTGTGATCCTGTTTTTGGTTTACATCACCTTCTTCGATGCCCATGATTTAATTTCTCAATTAAAAATCAAATGGGATTTGCACGAAATCGAAAACCAAATTGAATATCTGGAAGCAGACACCGAAGCTTCAAAAGCTCAGATTGAAGAACTCACTACAAATAAGGAATTGCTGGAAAAATTTGCACGTGAGCAATACCGCATGAAAAGGGAAAACGAAGAGATCTTTGTAATAGTAACGGAATAAGTCAGAGCGAAGCACGCTAACAATTGGCTTACTCCCTTGTTACACTACTGAATCTCACGTCATGCAAAAAACACAGATCGCATTATTTCCACTGCAGATTTTTCTCCTACCGGGGGAAAGAACAAGGTTGCACATTTTTGAAGATCGTTACCGACAGCTCCTGCAAGATTGTGAAAATACCAGCATTTCTTTCGGTATTCCCTACGCCTTAAACGGATATCTTACCGGATACGGTTGTGTAGTAAAGGTGGTTCAAATTGTAGAGAGACATGCCAACGGATCGGCAGATATAGAAATAGAAGCTGAGCAAATCTTTAAATTGAATCAGTTCTACATGCGCATGGGAGACAAACTCTATCCAGGTGGTGATGTAGCCATTATTGACGAACAGGATATGGGTCTTATTTCTGACGATCTGATGAAACGGCTCGATGCTTTATTTCTCAAGGAGAAAGGCAAAATCGATAAAAAATTGCTGTCGCCGTTTACCGGAATATTAGATGTGGCTCAGGTCCTGAATTTGTCGGAAGCGGAAAAACTCAGTTTGATAAAAGCGGGGACACCCGAAAAAAGAGAGCGATTGATCACAAACGTCATCAAGCTCAAAGAGAAATTACTCGAACAAGAAAAAAGTATTCGGGGAGAAATATTTTTAAATTAGCGAGAACATCGTAATTTTATTTTTGTTATAAATCCAAACGAAAAGATAAGAGGGGAATGTTTGAAAAAATAAACTTAGAAGAAGAACTGCGCAAAGCGGGTTCAGAAGAGAAAAGGAATCAAACGAAAACACTTTTGGGTTTCAAAGCCCTTTTTCAAACAGATTGGGAACGGGAGCAGGAAATATCTCAGGTTTTATCGCGAGGCGCGGTCAGCGAAGCGTTATTGAGTCCCGAAAAACTAGATGAGCAAAATATTTTTGAGCTAGACGATATTAAAAAGCTCTGCATAAATTATCGGTTGCGGTTTTTATCTACCAAACATTTTAAGTCCGACTTTCCCAGGGAAGCGATGACCGAGATAAAAAATGTAGAGAACCGATCGGGAGAGAAAATTTCGGCTTTTATGATCATGGCTCCTTCTACCATGTTTAAATTGGAAGATGCCAATAAAGACCCACTACTTTTCACCCCTTTGAGCGATGGACGTTTTTATCTCATCCACAAATGGGGAGGCGATTTATCGCCATTTCGCAAGATTTTAGCCTGGCCATTTAAGAATCTGGTTAATCTTGTTTCCACCATCTTCTTTATCTCTTTCTTTTTAGCTTCGATCATTCCAATCGATATGCTTTCGAGCAATAATGATTTCTTTAGTTTTTACAGAGCGGCTTTTGCGGCTTGGAACGTCATTTTCTTATCTGGAATGGTCTCATTTTTTTGGTTTGCACTCCACCAGAAGTTTTCCGTGAGTGCCTGGAATGATTCTACCTTCAACTAAAATCCACACAATATTCTTTAAATTTTAACCTGCGGTTTTTATTCGATTTCTAAATTATCGTTAGATTTGCTCTATTCTTTTGAATGCTAATTCACTAGATGCTAACCAAAAAGTAGAGTATTATGACTTCGTTAATTAAGAAGGTCGTCGACAAGATTTACGTATTTCTTTTTCCCGATGCAATAGGCCAATTTAGTGCAACTTACCGCTACAAACTTCTCATTGTATTGTTGTCTATGTTTATGTTTTCATCGGCGGCTTTCACATTTGTATTTTTTCAGCAATAAGGGGCTCACTTATTTTTCTGATTCGCACGTTTCACTTACCTTTCGCCGTCAACTGGGGAGTCTGATTAATGGCTTTCCAAAAGTTAAACACTCATACTAGTCGGAAAACCGTTTGGATACTACCTATATTCTTATTTTTCTGAGTCTGGTTGTGGTGTTTTCTTACATCTTCGACCTGATCGCGAAGCGCACTAAAATTCCATCAGTGCTCCTGCTTTTCGGAACGGGTCTGGGACTCCAGTACATTCTCCCCTATTTCGGTATAGAATCATTGAACGTTTTGCAGGTTTTGCCCGTGGTTGGAACAATAGGGCTTGTGCTCATTGTACTGGAAGGGGCGCTGGAACTTCGGTTTGAAAAGGCCAAAATCAAATTGATCCGGAAGACATTTGGTTCGGCATTTTTCATTTTGATTATCACTTCCCTGCTTATCACCTTCTTGTTTAGATACGTAACACACCTTCCTTTCCAAACCTGCCTTGTAAATGCCATACCCCTGGGCATTATTAGTTCGGCGATTGCCATACCTTCTGTTGCAGACCTGAAGAAGGAGAAAAAAGAGTTTATTATTTACGACTCTACCTTTTCGGATATTTTGGGAATCATGTTTTTCAATTTCGCAATCGCCAATGAAACTTACGGTTGGAACGCGTACTTAAATCTCACCCAGGATACACTTATTACGCTGATCCTGGCCATCATTATTTCGGTGATTTTCTTGTTTCTGATGAAACGGATAACCCACCACATCAAGTTTTTCTTGATTTTGGCTCTGCTCATTCTCGTTTACGCGGTGGGAAAATATTACCACCTCTCATCGTTGATTATTGTACTTTTTCTCGGTCTATTTTTAAACAACGCCGAGATCATTCCCCTTCAAAAGTTTAAGAAGTTTTTTCTATATGAAAAGCTACGCCACGATCTCGATCAATTCCTTCTGCTCACAGCCGAAAGCGCATTTTTAATCAGAACATTCTTCTTCCTGATCTTCGGCTATTACATGAATATTAACTCCCTGATCGACATCAGCGTATTGATGAATGGCTTGATTGTGGTTATTACCATTTACGCCATTCGCGGATTATACTTAAAGTTTGGTTCGCGCACTCCACTTATTCCCGAGCTGTTTGTTTCTCCCCGGGGTTTAATAAGCATCTTACTGTTCTTTTCAGTGCCGACAGAGATGCGTCTCAACGAATCGGCAGACAGCCTGCTTTTATTCGTGATTCTCGCTACGAGTCTTGTAATGACATATGGTTTGGTGAGCACCCGCAAGGAAAAAGAAGATTCCGGAAAGACTGAATTTGATGCTTTGCGCGGACGCAGAAGAGGTTCGAGTAAAATTCGAATATAGAGACCGTATCCCAGGCTAAAATTGGCCATCCCTATTAAGTGAAGACCGAGGGAGCTACCGGTAACATCATAGCGGTATATAACCGAAGCCTCGTTTTGAAATGTACATAAACCGAGCCCGCCATTGATCTGAAATAGGATATTATTATTATCCGCCGGAATCCGATATGCGATATTAGCTCCGTAATACCGCAATGTAATTTGATCTGAGAGTTTTCCCGTCGCGCCGCTATTGGGATCAAGTACATCAATTGAGTTGCTGAAATAATTTTGAGAAAAGAGCAATCCAAAGCCGGTTTGCTCATCGATAAAAAAGTTAATGCCAGCCGTTAAGCCAGATGAACTCCAGCGGAGGGCATCGTCATATTCACTAAAATCTCCAAAATCTAAAGATTCGTACTGTAGAAGTCGGGACCCCATATACATCCCATAAATCTGGAAAATTTCATAGCCGCGCTTCTCCACCGGGTCTTTCAATTGTGGGTCTTCGGCTTCGTAATTATAAAGCACCGTGGCCACTTCTTTCCTGGAAACTACCAGCCGTTTTCCCTTCTTTAATTTTGGGGTTATGTAGTATATAAACTGGTCGTTTGCCCCGGTAATCTTTACGTGAAGTGAATCTCCGTTGAGTTTCACAATCAAGTCTTGTGCATTTCCCGCAGTGGAAAAGTCAAGGAGAAAAATCCCGATTAAAAAAACGATCCGTAACAACATCTATTCAAATATATGGAATAGAGTTCTACAAAATATGCCAAACAATTCAGTTAATCGTTATGTTCGTAGAGTATGAAGATTCTACTTACAGGTGCGAACGGTTATATAGGAATGCGCTTACTTCCCGCCTTGCTCGACGAAGGGCACGAGGTGATTTGCTGTGTGCGCGACCCACAGCGCTTTCCAATAACTCCCGAAGACAACCCGGGGTTATCTGTGGTTACCGGCGATTTTTTAAAAGAAGACTCTTTGGCGGATTTGCCCAAAGAGATAGACGCTGCGTACTACCTCATCCATTCCATGAACGATCGGATGGGAAATTTCGAAAGCCTCGAATCCACCACCGCCAAAAATTTTAAAAATTACGTTGGTAGAACAAAAGCGAAGCAAATTATCTACCTA
The DNA here is from genome assembly GCA_020201045.1 of Flavobacteriales bacterium. Classification (GTDB taxonomy): domain Bacteria; phylum Bacteroidota; class Bacteroidia; order Flavobacteriales_D; family Cryomorphaceae; genus JAIVHP01. Next base: position 8,057 of record JAIVHP010000039.1, on the reverse strand, counting down.
AGCGGCATCGTAAATGACGAGGATGAAATGTCTGAGCACCTGAAGTCGCGACTAAATGTAGAGAATATATTGCGGTCGGGGGTGGTAGATGTCACGGTTTTGAGAGCTGGAATAATCGTGGGAAGTGGCTCGGCGAGTTTCGAGATTATTAGAGACCTGGTTGAGAAATTGCCCGTAATGGTTGCACCCAAATGGCTGAGAAGCAAATGTCAGCCTATAGCCATTCGCAATGTTATCGCCCTGCTAAAGGGAGTGCTTAACAATGACGCCGCGCGCAATGAAACGTTTGATATTGGTGGCCCAGATATTCTCACTTATAAAGAGATGCTTTTGCAGTTTGCCGAGGCGCGTGGATTGAAACGAACGATTATAACGATCCCGGTTCTTACCCCTCGCCTGTCGTCGCTGTGGCTGTATTTTGTTACGGCAACGAGTTACAACCTGGCCAGGAACCTGGTAGACAGCATGAAAATCGATGTGGTAGCAAGCGATAACCGCATCAGAGATATCATAGACCTTGAAGAAATTAGTTACAAGGGAGCGGTAAAATTAGCCTTCGAAAAAATCGCGCAAAATTTGGTACTCTCCAGTTGGAAAGATGCCGTTTCGGCAAGTGGAGCCAAGGTCTTGAGAACCGAAAACTTTATAAAAGTGCCCGAATACGGGTGCTATAAAGACATTAAAACGAGAGTAATTCCCAGCGGTGAAGAAGACCGCGTACTCGAAAACATTTGGATGATCGGGGGTGAAAGGGGATGGTACTACGGCACTTTCTTGTGGAAAATAAGGGGATACATGGACAAGTTTGTTGGGGGTATTGGCTTAAGGCGGGGAAGACGGAGCCCAACGGAAATATTCCCGGGCGACGCTTTAGACTTTTGGCGGGTTATTGTTGCATCTAAGAAACAGCGAAGACTATTGTTACACGCCGAAATGAAATTACCGGGAGAAGCCTGGTTGGAATTTAGAATGGACAAAAATGACTCAGCAGATTTGGTACTGACCCAAACAGCAACCTTCAGACCCCGAGGGCTCATAGGCAGACTTTACTGGTACGCCGTATGGCCATTTCATATTTTCGTTTTCTCGGGCATGATCTCGAGAATTCAATCATTTCAGAAGAAACCCGCAGGAGTTGCCGCCTAAACCGTTTCTTCAAATTGAGTTCTTGGGGGATAGATATTTCTTAAAATACTGCATCCAGGCAAAAGAAATTACAACTCCCGAAGCCATTCCTTCAATAAAGATGGCAAATGCCGCCTGACCGAGTGAGATGTTTGAGCCCCAAATACCGGTTTGTTCGAGTACTTCAATAAAGGATGGGTCAATGTAGTGGGTGTACAGTCCCAAAAATGCCAGAAAGACAATCACAGAAGTAAGCGTCAATCGAAATCCAGCTCCAAAACCTTCGAAATAACTGATGTTATTTCCAGATTTAATCGTTGAGCTCAGCAGGGCATATACTCCGGCCACAATGATCACGAAATTGAAAATACGAAGGTAGAAATTGGTTTCGAGCCCGAGCACTTTCATGATTAAGAAGTAAACTACGAGTGCCAATGCAGTCAATAAACCGTATACAATACTTTTCTTCATAATATTCATAATAGACAAACAAGATAAAACATTCTTGGTTGAAAATAAAAAAGCTCGCCAAAATGACGAGCTTTAAGGTATTTAAAAGTGTTAAATGCGATTTACTCGCCTACCACTTCAAATTTAATTGTTTGCGTTAAGTCTTTATGCAACACAACATCAGCTTCGTAGGTTCCAATCTCTTTAATAGGCTCATTCTTGATCGAAATATTTTTTCGCTCAACCTTGAATCCTTTTGATTCGAGCGCATCTGCCAACTGAATAGTGTTTACAGAACCGAAGATTTTACCTTTCTCGCCAACTTTCGCACCAATTTTAATGGTTTCTTTCGCAAGCAACTTGGCAATTTTCTCTGCTTCGTCCTTAATCTTTTCTTCTTTATGAGCGCGTTGCTTCATATTTTCCGAAAGGATTTTTTTCTGAGAAGCTGTTGCTGCGATCGCCATTCCCTTTGGAATAAGGAAATTTCTCGCGTAGCCGGGTTTTACCGTTACTAACTCGTCTTTATAGCCGAGATTTTCGATATCTTTTCTAAGAATAATTTCCATGATCGATTACTTTAAAAGGTCAGCAACATAAGGAAGAAGGGCAAGGTGCCGTGCGCGTTTGATTGCCTGAGCAACTTTGCGCTGGTACTTCATTGAAGTTCCGGTAACTCTTCTGGGAAGAATTTTCCCCTGCTCATTCACCAATTTCAACAAGAAATTGGGGTCTTTATAGTCGATGAATTTGATTCTGTTCTTTCTGAACCTGCAGTACTTCTCTTTTTGCGTTTCAATGCTAATGGGAGTAAGGTACCTGATTTCGCTTTTATCTGCCATCCTGGGTATTTTTAAGCTTCAGTTTTTTGTTTTTTACTTCTTTTCTTTTCTGCGTAGATCACCGCGTGTTTTTCCATTTTCACAGTAAGGAAACGGAGAACTCGCTCATCGCGCCTGAACATAAGTTCGAGCTCGTTGATTAGTGAGCCTTCACATTCAAACTCGATTAGAAAATAAAACCCAGTAGATTTTTTCTGGATGGGATAGGCGAGCTTTCTCAGCCCCCAATCTTCTTCGTGATGGATTTTTGCTTTACCATCTTTGAGAAGAGACTTGTACTTCGCAACCGCTTCCTTTGTCTGTTCTTCAGACAAAACGGGAGTTAAGATGAAAACGGTTTCATAACGATTTGTCATACTACTCTTTAGTTGATTAATTAATGCGTTTAAAAAATGGAGTGCAAAGATACCAAAATTCACGTTTGGCACAAGAAAACTGATGACTAGAATCTTATGGTAAGATTAATTTCTTTTGCCATCCCCAAAACTCCTATTTAGCGCGTCGAAATTACGGCTTGTTTAAAAGATGGATTCTTGGGCTGTGATTAATAATTATCTTTGTGTATCGCATAGAACTATGGAAGATTTTATTGTATCGGCACGGAAATACCGCCCACAGACATTCGACTCTGTTGTTGGCCAGGAAAATGTTACGGAAACGCTTTTAAAAGCGATTGAGCAAAACCACCTCGCGCAGGCCTTTTTATTCAGCGGCCCCCGGGGAGTGGGCAAAACAACCTGCGCCAGAATTCTGGCCAAAACGGTAAACCAATACAACAAGGATGTTTCTGACGAAAATCAGGATTACTCCTTCAATATATTCGAGCTCGATGCGGCTTCGAACAACAGCGTAGACGATATCAGAAACCTGATCGATCAGGTGCGCATACCGCCGCAGGTTGGGAAATACAAAGTGTATATCATAGACGAGGTGCACATGCTTTCGTCCAGCGCTTTCAACGCATTTCTAAAAACTTTGGAAGAGCCGCCACCCTACGCCATTTTTATCATGGCCACTACCGAAAAGCACAAGGTTCTCCCCACCATCCTCAGCAGATGCCAGGTATTTGATTTTAATCGAATTCAAATTCCGGAAATGGTAGCTCACCTGCGCGACATTGCCGAAAGAGAAGGCGTGGATGCCGGCGACGACGCCCTCCATATCATCGCTGAAAAGGCCGACGGGGCACTGAGAGATGCCCTGTCTATCTTTGACCAAATGGTGAGTTTTGCCGGTAATAAAATCACCTACGAAGATGTAATCAAGAATCTAAATATTCTGGATTACGACTACTACTTTAAGCTCACCGACACTTTTTTGAACGGCGATAAAACGGAAGCTTTACTAACCTTAAACGATATTTTGGAGCACGGCTTTGACAGTCATAACTTTGTGAACGGCCTGGCTTCCCACTTTCGCAACTTGCTCTTTTCCACGTCTCAGCGCACCGCAGCTATAATGGAAGTTGGTGCAAATATCAGATCGAAATACGTTGAGCAGTCCAAACGCTGCGATCCGAGCTTCACCCTAAACGCGCTCAACATTCTCAGCGAAGTTGATGTGAATTTTAAAACGAGTAAAAACCAAAGGCTTCTCGTAGAAATTGCCCTGCTAAAACTCTGTACGTTGACGGGCAAGATCAGCGAAAAAAAAAACGGCAGTGATGTAGTTTCGGAAACCCGCGAGAATACGGACAAGCCACCCGAGCCCAAACCTGCAGAAGCTCCCGTGCAGCAACCACGCGAAAAGTCTAAAAAACAACCGGATGAACCCCGACAAAATCGCAGTGAAAACAGCAACGCCCCAGAAGTAAAAGCGGCTAGTGATTCTGGAAGCAAGGATGAAGCCAGTGAATTGAAGGAACCCAGCCATCGGGCAAACGAATACCAGTCAAAGGATTCAAACCCCATTCTCACCGCCGAAGAATCGGGCAATGCCGATACAGAAGGCCATTTTGAAAATGCGAATAAGGCCGCTGAAGACGCCGAGCCTGGAAGTGAAAAGCCCGATGAAAATGCTTCGCTCCGGGAAGATCGAGCCACACCCCCGAAAGAATCGCATAAGGAAGAGCCAATCGCCGATGGATCAAAAGTAGATTCCCACAGCGCCGCACCAGCCAAAAAGCGAAGTCTGATGGAATCGAAGCTTGGGAAACTAAAGACGAAAGGCATGCCTTCGCTTGCCGATATGAATAGCGCAAGTGCGGCCGAAACAAATACCGAAGCCGAAAAGCAGGAAAACGTTGACGACGAAGCGATTCTAAACGCAAACAAGCCAGCGAATGAATTCAACCAGGCCGATCTTTGGAAAGTCTGGGACGAATACGCAGCCATTGTAAAAGAACGCGATCTGCAGAGTTACTACGCTACGCTCACCAAACACAAGGCCATTCTAAAAGATCAGTTTCGCGTAGAACTGCTTATTGACAACCATATCCAGAAAACCGACCTCGACGAAGACCGTGTAAATCTTCTCGCTTTCCTTCGCGAAAAGCTTCAGAATTGGAGAATTACGCTGGAGGGAATTGTGGATGAAGAGATTAAAAATGACGGCGACTCCCTTTACGACCCACAGAAAAAATTTGAAGCAATGGTTGAGTCAAACCCCACCCTTGCTAAGATGAAACAAATGTTTGATTTAGATGTGGACTACGATTAGCGGTCAGTCTTCATCCTCATCACCTTCGAATGCTTCGTCAAATTCCAATTCCTCACGGGTCTCGTCTTCATCGCTCAGAAAATCGCTAAAATGCTGGTCTAGATGTCTATCTAACTTAATGAGATAAACGGTGTCTTCGGTTTTTACCTCGATAGCATGCTGGTACTCCCCTTTCGCATTCATGAAATTCACCAAATGGGTATCGTCGTAACCGTAGGGGTATTGTTCGCTTATTAGAGCGAGTACGTGGGATGGAGTAGACTTAAATTCTTTAATAATTCGCTTCATCGGTGAAAAAATAAGTGTTGCAAAAAGAACTTTTCATCATTCAAACGATCTTTTTGGGATCGCAGTGGCATAACATCGCCCAACACTATTCTGATGAATCAGAAACCTAAATCCATTGTCTAAGATAAAAGGTATTTTCGGCGACGCAAAGGAATTATCAATCTTAAAGAGATATTTACATTTGTTACTTTTACAGTCTTTAAAAGGCATATTTAACCAAAAACCAAATCTTATGAAATTTTTCGCATGTATTCTAAGCCTAATTCTCGCTGCCGGAAGCTTAAATGCTCAGGTAGTAGATAAAACAGAGGAAAAGGCTAAACGCAAAACAAATCAGCGCGTCGATAAAAAAATTGACAACTCCATTGACGAGGGACTAGATGCCATTGAAGGCCTGTTTAAAAAGAAAAAGAAGAAGAAGAATAAAGACAATTCTGATGAAGGCGAAGCCAAGGAGCGCAGCCCGAAATCTGAGGATCCAGAAATGTCGTCGTTCATGAATATGATGGGGAGTAAAACCATCGATAAAACCTATGATTTTAATCAGCGGGTCAGCATAGAAACACAGGTGATTGACAAAAAAGGGAATTCTGAAGATTCATACAATTCCACCATGTATTTAAGCAGCGAGCATCCACATATCGGGATGAATATGGAAAAAGGAATGGAAGGGGCTGAATCTTTAGAGATGATGATATTTGATTTTGACGACAAGCAAATGCTCATGATGATGAACACCCAGGGGCAGAAAATGGGTTTTTCCATGAGCACAGAAAATCTGGAAGAAGATGAATCTGCACAAGATGTGTCAGAGATGAAGATTACAAAAACGGGGAATTCCAAAACCATTTCGGGCTATTCATGCGATGAATACCTCATAGAAGGCGAAGATTTAAAAGATGGGGAGAGCCAAACGGCGTGGATTACACAAGATGCAGAAGTGAATTGGATAGAATCGTGGAGTGAGGCCATGTCGGCGAATAAAAAAGCTGAAATGAACCAAAAGCTACCGGAAAACTATCCGGATGGCGCAGTGATTCAAACGGAGTACGAAGAAAAATCTGGGAAGCGGTATGTGATGACTGTAACGAATATTGATACCGATCACAATAAATCAGTGAGCACGAGCGGATATAAATTTATGACCATGCCCGAGGGCAAGTAATGGCTTACACATTTAGAGATTACCTTTGTAATTCTTGAGCAGGGGTTTACCGTATATCGAATCAAAGCAAATAAACCGGCTCGCCATCCCCGCCATCTTATCGGGAATCGCAGAGCCGGTAATTTCGTTAGTAGACACCGCCTTTGTGGGGCGAATCGGAACGGTAGAGCTTGCCGCCGTGGGTATTGCCACCAGTTTTTACCTTATGACTGTTTGGATTCTCGCCCAAACACTCACCGCGATCGCAGCTATTGTAAGCCGCTATTACGGAAGCGGAAAACTCGGAGAGATTAAGTCGCTCATTCCGCAGGCACTGTTCTCCAATATTCTACTCGGACTCGTTTTTTACGCGCTCACCAATTTCTTTTCTCCCGAAATATTTAGATTTTACAATGCCGAAGGCGAAGTATTGGACGCCTGTATTTCTTATTTCAATATTCGCTCGGTGGGGTTTCCTTTTACCCTTGCCACGCTCCTGCTTTTCGGCACCTTTCGCGGCCTGCAAAATACTTCGTGGGCAATGACCATTGCGCTCATTGGCGCCGGATTGAATATCATTCTCGATTACATTTTAATTTTTGGATGGCGCGGCGTCATTGCTCCTATGGGAATTGAAGGTGCTGCAATGGCTAGCCTGATTTCACAAATACTCATGTTTTGCCTGGCCATTTTAGCCTTACTGCTAAAAACGCCCTTCAATCTCGCGCTCAAAACCAAAATCAATCCGGAGTTTAAATGGCTCATGCAGATGAGTCTGGACCTGTTTCTGCGCACCATTTTATTAAACCTCACCTTCTACCTGGCAACTCGTTTCGCCACCGGATATGGAAAAGCCGTAATAGCAGCTCATACCATCGCGCTGAACATCTGGCTTTTCTCCTCGTTTTTCATCGACGGATATGCCCATGCGGGAAATGCCATCGCCGGAAGGTTAATGGGGCTAAACGAACCCGGAACCCTTCATTTGCTGGGGAAAAAGATTGGAAAAATATCGCTTCTCATCGGCGGAAGCCTAATGGTAGTTTATGCGGTGCTCTACCCGTTTATGGCTGGGTTTTTCACTACAGATCCTCGTGTAATTGAAGTTTTCGACCAGGTGTTTTGGCTCGTGGTGATTACCCAGCCCATAAATGCACTGGCCTTTGCATTCGATGGAATTTACAAGGGGCTGGGGCATACCAAATATTTAAGAAATCTGCTTATCGGAGCGACGCTTCTCGGTTTTACACCCGTAGTTTTGGCCTTTCACTACATCTCCCCTTCCCTAATGGGTATATGGATTGCCTTTCTGGTTTGGATGGGGGTTCGCGCCTTTTGGTTATTGCGCGATTTCAAATTGCGCTATCCAGCGCCTACCGGGTAGGATCGCCAAAGCGCATCACGTAAATATCTTCCAGATACAGATGTAGTGCGAAACCGCTCCGCCCAACACAAAAACATGCCAAATGGCGTGGTGGTATGGAATCTTCTTTACCAGATAAAACAGCACACCGATGGTGTAAAAAACCCCACCTACGGCGATCCAAAGC
>JAIVHP010000431.1 GCA_020201045.1 Flavobacteriales bacterium | reverse complement strand
AATTATTTTTTGGGGCGTTGCCGAGCCCATGAACCACTTTTTAAATCCACCGGTAGAAACAGGTACCGACAAGGGAAATGCCTTGCAAGCCATGGGCTTCAGCTTTTTGCACTGGGGCTTGCACGCCTGGGGTATTTACGCACTGGTAGGTCTGGCATTGGCTTTCTTTGCGTTCAACCGAAAACTGCCACTCACCATTCGCTCGGTGTTTTACCCATTGCTCGGAGAGCGCATCTATGGCTGGATAGGCGATGTGATTGATGTTGTTGCCGTGCTGGCCACACTCTTTGGCCTGGCTACTTCCCTTGGCCTCGGCGTGCAGCAAGTGAGCTCTGGTCTCAATTACCTTTTTGAACTTCCCGATACGGTTACCACCCAGGTTTTATTGATTACCGGAATTACCGCTGTTGCAACCGTTTCCGTGGTTTTGGGAATCGATAAAGGGGTGAAAAAACTCTCGGAACTCAATATCCGCATTGCCGCAGTGTTTTCACTTTTCGTTCTCATTGTAGGCCCTACCCTGTTTATCTTTGAGTCGTATATTCAAAATCTGGGGTATTACGTGCAGAACTTTTTTAAACTTAGTTTCTGGACAGAATCTTACACCGGCGAAGCGAACGCAGGTTGGCAAAACGGCTGGACGGTTTTTTACTGGGCGTGGTGGATTAGCTGGTCGCCTTTTGTGGGCATGTTTATCGCCCGCGTTTCCAAAGGGCGGACGGTAAAAGAGTTTATTACCGGTGTACTACTGGTACCTACCCTGCTCACCTTTTTGTGGATGACCGCATTCGGCGGCTCTGGAATATTTCTTGAAATGACCGGGCTGGCGAGTATTGGCGAAGAGATAACAGGCAATGTATCTACATCGCTCTTTGTGCTGCTCGATGCCTTTCCCCTTTCCGCAATTGCATCGGCCATTGGGGTAATCCTCGTTATTAACTTTTTTGTGACTTCATCAGATTCCGGGTCTTTGGTTATTGACAGCATTACTGCCGGTGGAAAGCTCGATGCACCCGTTGGGCAGCGTATTTTCTGGGCCGTAACCGAAGGAGCTGTGGCTGCCGTGCTGCTGGTAGGTGGTGGGCTTACCGCATTGCAAACGGCCGCCATTACTACCGGGCTGCCTTTTGCGCTTGTGCTCATGGTTATGATGTATAGCCTCTACAAAGGCCTGAGTAAAGAATACGGTTTGGCAAAAGCCGAAGAAACCAAAGCAGACCTTTCTGCATACGAATCGCGATTAAAAGACGTGATTGCAAAACGCGGAAAATCGAGCGATAAACCCGAAGAAAAAAAGGAGAATATATGACACGCGCCCTCGTATTTCTAGACTTGTCGGATATGGATAAAACGCTTATGCGGCAGATTGCAGAGCTTCATCGAACTTTCAAAATAGACAAGCTCTATGTAGCACACTATATCGAATTGCAGGAATTTTCTGGCGATCTAAAGGCCCACTTTCCCGATATGGAAAGACCCATTGAAGACATTCTGAACGAAGAGCTCATGGAACGCGCCCTGGAATCGGGACTGGAAAAGGATCAAATTGAAGTGGTGATCTTTCAGGATGGAAGCAAGACAAATATGACGACCTGGATAAACCAAAGCGATGTGGATTTTTGTGTTCTCGGTAAAAAGATTGTCCATAAAGGTACCGGAATATTCTCCGGGAGAATGGCCCGCTTGCTCGACAAACATATCCTATTCACCACAGAAACTTCCCGATTGGAAATACGGCATACCGTGGTGGCAGTAGACTTTTCTCAATTTGCCAAAAAAGCCCTGAAGTTTGCATCGCAACTGCAAACCAACGACCGACAAACGCTTACGGCATACCACGTTTTCAGATTGCCGGGGGCTTATTTTCCCTTTGTAGGCGGCGACACCAGAAAGCTTCAAGACAAACAAGCGGAAGAGAAACTCAAAAGACTGCGCAAATTTACTTCCGATTCAAAGATAGCCGTTGAGATGGAGCTCGTGGTGGAATACGCCGGCGACCGAACACTGGGAAGAACCATTTACGACTACGCAAAAAGCCACTTTGCAGATTTGATCGTGATGGGCGTTAAAGGTAAAACAGATAAAGACGAATTGCTTATCGGTTCGGTAGCCGAACAACTTATTGGTGTAGACAAGGACCTGCCCGTTTTGCTGGTGAAATAAATCCCATCGGCGAAACACAAGTTTTCACCAAAATTGGCTTTTGGATTGAATCACTCGCAAGTTCTCCCTATCATTGTGGGTTTTTTTGACAGCGCAGGCGAAGTTGGCCTTTTACGGCATAGCATTGCAATTTGTCCTGGCCATCTTAATCCTTAAGGTCCCCTTTATAAACGACTTTTTTGGCTTTGTAGCCAGACTGTTTGAATCGGCGTACCAGGTAAGCTCTGAAGGCGCAGCCTTTATTTTTGGCGACAAGCTGGTAAAGGAAGACGCGATGGGCTTTATTTTCGCCTTTCGGATAATCCCGACAATTATTTTCTTCTCGGCTTTGTCGGCTCTGCTATACTACCTGGGTGTGCTCCCCTTTTTGGTTCGCATCTTTTCAAAGCTTATGCAGCGCGTGTTGCGCGTTACCGGAGCCGAAAGTCTTTCGGCAGCAGCCAATATTTTCCTGGGCCATACGGAAGCTCCACTTGTGGTTAGGCCCTACATCCCAAAAATGACCCGTTCTGAATTGCACACCCTTATTACCGGTGGATTTGCCACCATTACCGGAGCTGTGCTTGCGGCTCTGCTCGGCGTAATGGGACCCGGCGATCCGGAAATGCAGCAGTTTTATGCAAAGCATTTTTTAACCGCTTCGGTAATATCGGCTCCCGCAGCACTCGTGCTTTCAAAAATCATTGTACCCGAAACAGAAGACATCAGCGGAAAGATGAATTCTACCCTGGAATATTCGGGAGAAAAAAATGTTTTCGACGTGCTCGCCACCGGCACCTTCGACGGGGTTCGGCTGGGCGTAAATGTGGCTGCGATGATCCTTGTTTTCCTTTCGCTAATCGCCCTGATCAATATTATTTTAAGCGGATTTATTGGCGAATACACCGGCCTAAACACACTTATAGGTTCCGATGCAGGTTTTTCTCTCCAGTACATTTTTGGGGTAATTAGCTACCCGTTTTCCTGGCTGATGGGAATTGACAGTAACGATGCCTTTTTATGTGGACAGCTCATTGGCGAAAAAACCGTTTTCAATGAGTTTGTGGCCTACTCCTCGCTGAACGAAATGGTAGCCAGCGGCGCTATTTCAAACGAGCGCTCTATCATCATCATCTCCTATGGTCTCTGTGGATTTGCTAATTTTGGCTCTGTGGGAATTATGATCGGAGCTATATCGAGCATCGCCCCAAAAAGAAAATCAGAAACGGCAAACCTATCGGTAAAAGCGCTTATCGGCGGATCTTTTGCATGCTTTATTACGGCGTGTATCGCTGGGATGTTAATTTAAGTTGCTCTTGGGGGTATCTGCTCTTAGGGTGATTCAAAGATCAGGTGATGATGGTTTTAAG
>JAIVHP010000430.1 GCA_020201045.1 Flavobacteriales bacterium | reverse complement strand
GTATATTGGGTTTGCCAGTGGTGGAGCAAAGCGGATGAAAGAAATCATTACAGACTTACTCGCTTTTTCGCGTTCGGGAAGATTTGAATCAACGCAGGAAGCAGTGGACTTAAACGTTGTTATGAATTCTTATAAATTACTCAGAGATCGATTAATAAAAGAGAAAAAGGCGCGCATTTTATGCGAAAACCTGCCCGTAATAAAAACGATGCAGGCACCCCTTATCCAAGTACTGCACAATATTTTAGATAACGCGCTCAAATATTGCAAACCAGATAAGCCGCCGGTTATTCGGGTTTCTGTGGAAGAAAATCAGGATTGCTGGCTTTTTGAAATCGCCGACAACGGCATAGGAATCAAGAAAGAATACTTCCAAAAAATATTTACAATTTTTCAAAGGTTGCACAACAAAAACGAATACAGTGGAACGGGTATGGGCCTGGCGATCGTTAAGAAAAATATCGACCAAATGGGGGGAGACGTTTGGCTGAACTCAGAACCCGGCTTAGGAACCACCTTCAGCTTTCAGATTCCCAAATAAATAAAACAGTGCTAGAAAAAGCATTTAAGAGATATAAAAATTTCGTTTTCCAACGCTGCACAACATCGGAAGGCACAGGGGTAAATGACGTAGCCTACTGGAAAAACTTCCTGTTTGCGAACACGATGATATTCGTTATTCCGCTCAGTCTTATCACGCTAATTCCGGGTATTTTATTCTGCCTTTACAGCGGTTTTTACTTCCTTGCGGTAATAGACACGCTGTCGTTTCTCATCTTGCTTTTCGTGATTTTTGGTTCGCGATTTACTATTCACCAGCGAAAGATTCTATTTATCCTAAACTCTTTTTTTGTCGCATTCTTTTTATTGATGTACGGTGGGATATCCGGGCCGGGGCTGCTGATTCTTTACGCCACGTGCATTTTTGCACTTTTAATAGAGTCGGATGGATACGCCTACTTTTGGAGCTTCTTAATTACGGGCATCGTATTGGCGTTTTTAGCGGTTCTTCACTTCGACCTTAGCCCCGTTCCGGAAGTAAACAACACCGATGAAATGGAGTGGATTGCCACTTCGGTGAATGCCGTTTTTCTCAGTTTTCTTTCATCTGCACTCCTGCCCCGCTTATTTTACAGCATATCTGAAACCATCAACAGCAATAACCGAATGCGCGAAATTCTCGCCCAGCGCAATCTGGAACAAAAAGCCCTGCTGCGAAACCTCGAGTCAAAAAACGAAGATTTGGAGCAGTTTGCCTACGTGGCTTCGCACGACCTGCAGGAACCCTTGCGGATGGTTACCGGGTTTATGGCACAGCTGGAAAAGCGATACGCCAACCAACTCGACGAGAAAGCCAAAGAATACATCTTTTTTGCAACCGACGGTGCCAAACGGATGAGTTTTATTATAAAAGAATTGCTGGAATACAGCAGAGCCGGAAACCTAAACGGTGATAGGGAAACCTTATCTCTAGAGCACCTGCTCGATGATTATAAAGTGTTGAGAAGGCAACTTATAACCGAAACAAATGCCGAAATTAAGACAGGCAATTTGCCATCGATCAAAACCTTTCACGGCCCTGTAATGCAGGTGTTGAACAATTTAATTGACAATGCCCTGAAATACGCAAAACCCGGAGTATCGCCAGAAATAGAAGTGGGTGGTGCAGATATCGGAGCCTTTTGGGAGATTTGGGTAATCGATAATGGCGTTGGCATTGAAAGTGAACATATCGAGAAAATTTTCGGGCTATTCCACCGGGCAGCAAATACGGAAGACCAGAAAGGAACCGGTCTGGGTCTGGCCATTGTAAGGAAAATTATTTCTAGATTGGGCGGTAAAGTTTGGGTGGAGTCAACCCCTGGCGTGGGAAGTAGCTTTCATTTTACGCTTCCCAAATAATTGCTTTTTTTTCGGAGCAGCTTAAAATTTATAAATGTCAAACAAATCTTTTCCAATCATAGGAATAGGAGCTTCGGCGGGAGGTTTAGAACCGCTGGAAAAGTTTTTTGAGAATGTGAAATCTGACAGTGGTTTTGCCTACGTGGTGATACAGCACCTGGCACCCAATCACAAAAGTCTGATGGACGAATTACTCGCCCGTCACACGCAGATTCCGATTGCGGTTATTGAAAATGGAATGGCTGTACAGCCCGATCATATCTACCTCAATCCGCCAAAAAAATTTGTAGAGCTACTGGACGGAAAGTTCGTGCTCAACGAAAAGGAAGACCGGAAGCTGAGCTTTCCAATCAGTACTTTTTTAGAATCGCTGGCGCGACACATGCACGAAAAAGCTGCAGGAGTGGTTCTCTCCGGCACGGGTCCTTTGCACAGCGCGACAGGCGAAATTAACGGTGACCACAAAACGCGCATAGACAAAATTCTCTCTACCATACAACGGCAAACAGGAGTAGATTTTTCGGAGTATAAATACTCCACGCTTCACCGAAGAATTAGCCGGCGAATGGGAATACTCGGCTTTGATAACCTTGGAGAATACAACACATACATCAACGATACCAAAGGGGAAGCCCAGCTACTTTCGAAGGAATTGTTGATTGGAGTAACGCGGTTTTTTAGAGACGAAGATGCTTTTGAAGTCGTGCGCCAAAAGGTCATACCCAAATTAGTTGAAGAGAATTCCAAAACAAAAACCATTCGAATTTGGGTACCGGCATGTTCTACAGGCGAAGAAGCCTATACCATTGCGATTCTCCTAAAAGACCACCTTCGAAAATTGAGGCTACAATTTGACGTTACCATTTTCGCGACAGATCTCGATAAAGAAGCAGTTAAACTGGCGGCGCAGCGCGTTTTTCCGCCGAGCATCGTAAATGAGATTCCGGCGGAATACCTGAACGCTTACTTCATTCCGCAACGCAACGGCTATAGCATAGCCAAGGAAATACGGGAAATGATTGTTTTCTCTGCGCACAATATTATTCAGGATCCGCCTTTTGGGAAAATCGATTTCCTGAGTTGTCGGAATTTTTTAATCTACCTGAAGCCGTCCATTCAACAGCGATTATTTACCATGTTTCAGTACGCCCTGAGAAAAAATGGAGTGCTCTTTCTGGGCTCAAGCGAATCGCTCGGTGAAATGAGTAGCGCTTTTTACGAGCTAGACAAAAGACATAAGATTTTCACCAATATCGAGAATAAAAAGCTCGTTCAGTTGCGCAGCGCAAAAGATCGGCTAGACTTCGATAAGAAATATGAACCCCAGGCGCCAGAGTCCGGAGATCGGAACTTCGTAGCAACATCATCGCAATTCAGGATTATCTCATCCAGGAATTTGTTCCCGATACCATTGTATTCAACGAACAGTTTGAGTTGGTGCACTCCACCGGCCGCGTGAACCGTTGGCTTAAATTGCCCCTGGGCGAAATAAGCACCAATATTTTGCGGATGTTGCCCGAGTCACTGAGCCTTTCCTTTGAATTGATGGCTCAGAAAGCTTTCGGCTCTGGCAAACCGATAAAGCTTAAAAATATTACCCCGGAAGGTGACATGGAGCCCGTGTATGGTGAGAATAAATCCCTGGATGTTACCATCGTAAAACTGCCAAACAAAAACGGGTATGATCTCCTGGCCGCCACTTTTCAAAGCAGGGAGAAATCAAAATCCGTTTCGCCCGATAATGAAATAGACCTGAATCTGGCCTCGCGAGAAAAAATTGATATTCTGGAACGCGAGCTGCGCATAAACCGCGAGAATCTTCAAACAACAATAGAAGAGCTGGAGAGCAGCAACGAAGAGCTTCAGGCGGCAAACGAAGAACTTCAGAGCTCTAACGAAGAGCTGGAATCTGTAAATGAAGAGCTCTATACCGTAAACGCCGAGTTTCAGGAAAAAGTGGTGGAACTTACCGAGTCTAACAACGATTTAGACAACCTTATTAGGAGCACAAACATAGCGATCTTATTTCTGGATGAAAATCTACACGTCAGAAAATTCACCCCTGCAATCAGGAGTATTCTAAAAATCAACAGCCATGATGTCGGCCAACATATAAGTCATTTTCGAAACGCGTTCCCGCTGGAAAATTTGATGACTGAAATCGAGCAAGTTTACAGTGATCTCGCGCCTTTCGAAAAAACCATTACCAATCAGGATGGAAATGAATTCATCATGCGCATTACACCTTTTCGCTCGGCAAAGCGCGAAATTCAAGGCGTGGTGCTTTCATTTATCGAAATTACTGCCATCAATAAAGCCCAGAGAAAACTCGAGCTCTCAAACGATGCCCTGGATAAAATTCACGCTAAATACGACCGCCAAAGCGAGCTTTTTGAATTAATTGCACACAACGCGCACGATATGATCACCGTGCACGATTTAAAAGGTAAGGCGGAGTATGTTTCTCCCGCTGCATTTGAAGTAACAGGGTACTCGCCCGATGAAGTTGACGATGAGAATTTAATTGAGCACATTCCGCTCAAAAACCATAAAAAACAATGGAAAACAGCCTTTGCAAAGGTAGTGAGCGGGAATAATGTCGCCCCGGTAAACTATAAATTCCAAACGAAATCAGACGGACTCAAATGGTTTGAAACGAGCATAAAACCCATAAAATCTGAGAAATACGATGTGACAAAAATTCTGGCGACCACCCGGGATATCAGCAGGAGAAGATTTTACCAGGACGAATTGCAAAAACTTTCACTGATTGCGACACAAACCAATAATGGGGTGATTATAACCGATGTGAAAGGCCGAATTACATTCGTGAACAACGCATTTGAGAGATTGACCGGTTACAACGAAAAAGATGTGCTCGGAAAAAAGCCCGGCGATTTTCTTCAGGGCGAAAATTCAGATTCCAAGGCCATAGAATTGATGTCGAAACGCATTAAAGCCAGGAATGGGTTTAGCGTTGAAATCTTGAATTATACAAAAACCGGAGAAAAAATTCTGGTGAAAATCGACTGCGAGCCCATGCGCAACACTGAAGGCAAGGTTACCGGATTCTTTTCGATGCAATACGAAATTAGTAAGCAAAAAGAGTACGAAGCTCAAATTGCAGCCCTTAACGACCTCCTAAAAGAACAGAATAAGAGTTTGGAGCAAATGAATAGATCTCTTGAAGAATTCGCATACGTTGCTTCGCACGATTTAAAAGCCCCCGCCCGCAATGTATTGGGCATGATTGAACTCATACGAAAAAAGGGACCGGATATCGATCCCGAGAAGTACGATCAATATATC
>JAIVHP010000290.1 GCA_020201045.1 Flavobacteriales bacterium | reverse complement strand
CGCTACGTAGTTGATAACGCCCCTTTTACCGCAATATGGTTCTAAGACTGAACGCACGCTCGTGCCTGCTGTTTTAGGAACGTGTATGAAAAGAAAAGATTTCGACGCTGAATAGAGCATGTAAATACGGAGCTCGGATTTTATAGCTTGTTTGAACCGCTGTAAATTTAGCGTATCTCGTGAAGAGATAAACACCGGGAATGCGAAATAAAACATTCTCGGTAATGAAACCATCTTAAAATTGAGTTTTTTACAGGATCTGGATAAAATATAACACCGTTGCAAAGCAATGGGGTTTTTGCTTGTGACCCGGGGAGGATTACTGTCGTGATCCTCTAAAACGTTAATTTAAAACACAAGCAAAACCCCCTGCTCACTCCGCGAGGAGTGTTTTTTTATACCCGCTTCCTTATGCAAATGAGATTTGCAACGGTTTCGGGTATAAAAAACCATCGCAACTCTCCTTGCGATGGTTTTGCTTGTGACCCGGGGAGGATTACTGTCGTGATCCTCTAAAACGTTAATTTGAAACACAAGCAAAACCCCCTGCTCTCTCCGCGAGCAGTGTTTTTTTATACCCGCTTCCTTATGCAAATGGGATTTGCAACGGTTTCGGGTATAAAAAAACCATCACAACTCTCGTTGTGATGGTTTTGCTTGTGACCCGGGGAGGATTCGAACCCCCAACCCTCAGAGCCGAAATCTGATATTCTATCCAGTTGA
This sequence comes from Flavobacteriales bacterium, assembly GCA_020201045.1. Taxonomy (GTDB): domain Bacteria; phylum Bacteroidota; class Bacteroidia; order Flavobacteriales_D; family Cryomorphaceae; genus JAIVHP01. The sequence continues at coordinate 15,019 of JAIVHP010000290.1, read as the reverse complement.
ACTACCGGGCCAAATTGGAGCGCAAAGGTAAATTCTTTCTCGAAAATCTACCCCATATTTGTAACGAAAACATAAATATATATGATTCTGTCTTATTTTGCGTTTAAGGCTTGAATTGATTAAAGATGAACTTACACTCCTTAGTTTCAACTGCTCTTTGTTGTGTTTTAATTTCTGGATTAGCCAGTGCCCAAAACAGAATAGGAGAGTGGAAGGAATACCTGAACTACAGTAGATCCCTGAATTTAGCTGTTGTAGATGATCGCGTATACGTAGCCGCAGATAACACCGTTTTTATCTACGATCAGGCTGATAATAGCATGACCAGACTTTCAAGGGTTAATGGGCTGTCGGATGTTGGAATATCACTTATTCGCGCTACCCCTGATGGATCTTCGGTAATTCTAGGGTACACCAATGGAAATATTGATGTGATCACTGGAAATGCGATTGAAAACTTTGCGGCGATAAAGAACAGCACAGTGGTTGGTGATAAGGAAATCAGACATGTTTCTTTTTCGGATTCTGCTGCTTTTATCTCAACCGGGGTTGGCATATTGCGTTTTGATTTGTCTCGATTAGAGATCCGAGATACTTACGAAGTCGTTCCGGCTGGTAACCTGTCGATTAACGAAACCGCTGTATTAAACGATACCCTTTACGCCGCATCTGATGAAGGTCTCTATTACGGGAGCTTGTCGACAGATTTGACCATATTTTCGAATTGGATGTCCGAATTGTCAATACCCGATCCTTTTGGGGTGGTTGGAAATTGTGCGAATCAAAATGGACAACTGTATATCAATCAGCCACAATTGGAGAGCGACCCGGGGCTGTACCGAAGAACGGGCATCGATACCTGGATTGCTACAGTGGGTAATGGAGACATAAATTTTTTGCGCGAATCCGCGCAGGCACTCGCGGTTGCAACCGGTTACTATGGAATGTTGCTCAATAATGCGGGTACTGAACCCGAGCTCACTATAAACGATTACAATGGAAGCGGTGTTAATGTTCGCGCTATGTCGTTAGACGAAAACGGTGTTATTTGGATTGCCGATGCCAGACGCGGCCTGGTAAAGCGGAATACCAATGGCAGTTTTGAGTTTATCCACCCCGATGGCCCCGCTTCGAATCTCGCCTTCGACCTTGACTTTTACGATGGTGAGCTATGGGTGGCAACCGGAAATCCGGAAAGACCGGGAACCTGGAATAACAGCTATTTGACGGAAGGATTTTACCGACTCAGAAACGATAGATGGAGAAATTACACACGTAATACCGACCCCATAATCTTTGATGAACTCTTCTTCGATGCGTGTAAGGTTTATATTGATCCGATCGATCGCACTAAAGTTTATGTGGGCTCCTATTACAGGGGGTTAATGGAGCTCGAGAATGAAGAAATAGCCGAATTGTATGACGTTTCTAATTCTACCCTTGAAGACTGGGCCGAATTTGGAGTAGAAGATGAATGGGTCGGTGTGGCCGGAATAGCAAAAGATAATGACAATAATTTATGGGTGTCGAATTCTTTCGCAGATGAACCGCTGTCGGTGCAAACGCCCGATGGAACATGGAAGTCCTTTAATCTGGGAGGGGCAAATGGCCTTGGTAATAACCGTCAATTGCTCAATTTAATCATTGATCAAAATGGCTATAAGTGGACGATTGTGAATCGCGGCGGTATAATCGTCTTTGACGAAGGCGAATCCATCGAAAGCGATGAGGATAATAGGGTAAATTTTCTGACTGCCGCATCTGGAAGTGGGAATTTACCATCCAATGATGTTACCAGTTTAACGGAAGATCTAAACGGAGAAATATGGGTGGGAACCACGCAAGGTATCGCTGTTTTCTATTCTCCTTTCGATATTCTATCGGATAACCCAAGCGATTCTCGTCAAATTTTAGTTGAGCAAAACGGCGTATTTCAATTTCTACTCGATGGCCAAACGGTGAGTGGGGTAGCTGTAGACGGGGCGAATCGAAAATGGATTTCAACTTTTGGAGCAGGGGTTTTTCTCATGTCGGCCAACGGCACCGAAGAGATCGCGAGATTTACCAGCGAAAACAGCCCATTGTTGAGCAATATTGTAAATGATGTGGTAATTGATGACGCCACGGGCGAAGTCTTTTTCGCGACCAGCGAAGGTATTGTCTCTTATTTTTCTGATGCAACCAGCGGCTCGTTGACCAATCAGTGCACATCGGTTTATCCGAACCCCGTAAGAGAGTCCTACGAAGGGCTCATTTCCATTGACGGCTTGGTGAGAGATAGTGAAATTCGCATTACAGATGTGCGCGGAAATTTAATCTACAGTACGGTATCAAATGGTGGCAAAGCCACATGGAATGGAAGGAACACAAATGGAGAGCGGGTAGTAACCGGTGTTTATTTTGCACTTTCTTCAGACGATCAAGGTGAAACTACCTGCGTGAGTAAAATACTCGTCGTTAAATAATGCACGCTACTACCAAAGGGATTGTACTTAGAAGGGTAGCTTATTCTGGCTCTTCGGTTATTGCAACCATCTACACGCGTCAATTTGGAACGTTTGCCTTTTTATTCAGAGGTGCGGGAAAAAAAGGGGGGAAGTCGGCCTCCCTTCAGCCTTTGTCGCGCGTGGAAGTGACAACCCAGTTTAAAGAGAAAAATGAAGTACAGCTCGGGATGGGAATCCAGCTTCTACAGGGTACTTTTCACCACAATAGCAATCCAGAAAAAATAAGTATTTCACTCTTTTTAGCTGAGGTACTCTACAAGTGTCTGCGCGAAGAATCGCCTGATCCCGACCTTTTTGATTTCTTAAATGCATCGCTTGAGTATTTCGAAAGCGCAAGTGAATACAACAACTTTCACCTGATTTTCCTGTTGAAGCTTTCAAAGTTTTTCGGGTTTCAGCCACAGGGTGTCTGGAAAGCGGAACAGCCCTATTTCGATCTTCTAAACGGTGTTTTCACCGATAGAAAAAATGCATCTTTACACATGTTAAACAGGGAAGAAACCGCTCTTCTGGCTCAAATACTTCAGGCTAAATTCGGCGATAAACTGGTGGTTCCAAATAAAGTCCGGCGCAAATTGCTTCACGGTATCGTTGAGTATTTTCAGTTGCAGCTAGAAGGTTTTAGATCATTGAAGTCTCTTCCAATAATGTTGGAGATATTTGCAGAGTAAAAACGAATGGAGAAGCACAAAAAGCATATGAAATTACCGATTGCATCTAAAAGACCTACCGAATTGCTAAAGCACGGCCGGAACAGAACAGACAATTACTACTGGCTGAACGACCGCGAAAATCCGGATGTGATACAATACCTCGAAGATGAGAACCGATACGCCGATGCAAAACTCGAAGATGTAAAAGAACTGAAGGAAGAACTGTACAATGAAATGGTGGCGAGGATGCCCCAACGCGACGATTCTGCTCCAGTCTATTTTAATGGATATTTCTACTATCACAAATACCGGGAAGGGGAGGAGTACCCGTTTTACTATCGAAGAAAAGGTGAAGAAGAAGAGTTACTCCTAAATGTAAATGAATTGGCAAAACCGCATACATATTACAATGTGAGTGGTTTGCACACCAGTATGAATAACCGTTTGCTGGCCTTTGGCGAAGATGCTGTAAGCCGCCGGATTTACGCCATACGGATACTGAATCTGGAGACGGGAAATTTTCTGGATGACGTGCTAACCGGAACGAGCGGCAACCTGGTTTGGGCAGGTGACAATGAAACGATTTTTTACACGGTAAAAGACAAAGAAACCCTGCGACCTTATCGCGTGCTCCGTCATAAACTGGGTACAAATCAAGACGAAGATGAGATTGTGTATCAGGAAGACGACGATACGTTTTACGTAGAAATCGAAATGAGCAAGTCACGATACTACATCTTTATCCAGTCTACCAGCACCCTGACGACAGAGTGCAGATACCTCGCAAGCGATGATCCCACTGGTGAATTTGCAATTTTTGAAAAGAGAAGCAGGGGACTGGACTATCAAATAGAACATTTTAAGGGTCGGTTTTACATTTACCATAACCTGGATGCCACGAATTTTAAAGTATCGAGTTGTCCTGTTGGTACCACAGCCCGAAAGCATTGGAAAACTTTTATAGCGCACGATCCCGATGTTTTTATCGAGGGGTTTGAGTTGTTCGAATCGTACTTTGTTCTAAAGGAAAGGTTTGATGGCCTTGGAAGGCTATCAATAATCTCCTGGAACGAAAAAGACAAGAGTCACTACATCGATTTTCAGGAACCTACCTATACCGTGGAAATTGGAGCGAATATGGAGTTGGATACACCGGTGTTAAGGTATGTATACACTTCGCTAACCACACCTGTTTCGCATTTTGATTACGATATGTCTAAACGCACTTCCCATTTGGTAAAACGCCAAGAGGTGGTTGGCGAGTTTGACCCCGATCATTATCGTTCAGAGCGATTGGAAGCTAAGGCAGAAGATGGCACGGACATACCGATTTCGATGGTGTATAAAAAGGGCTTTGAAGACAGTGAAACAAAGCCCTTGCTTTTATACGGTTACGGCTCCTATGGCATTACGCTGGACGCTTTTTTCAGTCCTTCGAGGTTGAGCTTGCTCGATAGGGGTTTTGCTTTTGCAATCGCCCACATTAGAGGGGGCCAGGAAAAAGGCCGCAATTGGTATGAAACCGGAAAACTGCTAAAGAAAAAAAACACGTTCACCGATTTTATTTCGTGTGCAACTCATCTTATAGCATTGGGATATACCACGCCGAATCACTTATACGCCATGGGCGGAAGTGCCGGAGGATTGCTCGTTGGAGCTGTGATCAACATGCGGCCTGATCTTTTTAATGGCGCAGTTGCTCAAGTTCCGTTTGTGGATGTGGTTACTACGATGCTAGACGACTCTATTCCCCTCACTACAGGTGAATACGACGAATGGGGAAACCCGAACGACCCGGAGTATTTCGAATACATTTTGTCTTATTCTCCCTATGATAATGTGAAACGGCAGAACTACCCGTCGCTGTTAGTTACTACTGGCCTTCACGATTCGCAGGTACAGTATTGGGAGCCGGCTAAATGGGTTGCAAAGTTGCGCGAACTCAAAACAGATTCCAACGATTTGCTCCTGGTTACCAATATGTCTACCGGACACGGGGGCGCATCGGGTCGCTTCGAGCGATTAAAAGAAGTTGCTTTAGAGTACGCCTTCCTGTTGAAATTAGAAAACTGATTTTGACTCTTATTCGGTTTCAGAGCGTGTGAATTTCCAAATTTCTAATTCAATTGAGGTTTGAAACCTTAATCCGTTACCGTTTCTATTCGGAGAATATCATCCGGCTTAAGTTCCAGAAGCCGTTTCTTTTTATCGGCGGTATTTTTCGCTTCTGTCAATTGCTTTTTATGCTCTATGTAGCTGGCGAAATAGATGGCCTTATCGGCTTCGTTGAGCTCTTCCCAGAGCACGCCAAACACTTCTTTACCAGAGCGAAGCCTGATCTTGCAGTGGTGGTTGAAAAAAAGTTGTAGGTCGTTGTAGTTCATATCGGTTATACCGACATAAAGATGGCACTTTTGAATTCAAAAAACCAATAATTAACAAACGAGTTATCAAGAATTTTCGATTTTCGCTTCGGCAATTTTAACCGAGCGCAAAATTGCTTCTATCTCGCGAATGTACTCGCGCTTGTCAAATTTTGGGGCAAAGACAAAGCCAGAAATGCAGATTACCTCGCTATCGTCTTCCGAAGTGGTAGTAAGGCTCATAAAAGGACCGCCCATAAAGTAGTTTTCCGTTTTCGTATTCGGTTGTCATGTATGTGCCTTCTTTCGGGCCTGGAACTTGTGCTTTTAAAACGGAATCTCTCATAGCCAAAATAGATGCCTGTTCAAAAAGCGTGTTGCTAGTGTAAGGATATCGGTATACAAAAATGCCCTGTGTGATATCGTGGGCAGTATTGCCCTTGTATTTAATTCGCTCTCTTTTAATCCAGGCAAAATCATCGGCGGTTTTGTAAACTTCACAGTCGCGTGGAAATAGCATATCTATTCCGTATTCTTCTTTAACTCTTTTTTGGAGTTCGTCGTTGCCAACGCGTTTGTATTTTCGCTGTATCCGGTCAATCTCTTTACTGTTGATCAGGGAAATAGCTTTGCCCAATTCACTCCTTAAAATTTGATAGAATTCATCTTCAGACTCTGCTTTGATTGAAAATACCAACTGATTATTGCTCCACTTATCTTTTTTGTAGGTGAGTTTGTTTTGGCCTTCAGAGTCGGGGCCAATCACTACTTCTATAATATTGCGGTGGTGTTTTAGCATTTCGCTGAGCTCACCAGATGAAAATTGAAGTATGGAAAAAGAAGGTTCCGCTTGTGGCAGAAGCGGAACATATGCTTCCAGATAATTCCTTAGAGAATCGCCGGGAGCGCTCATCCATTCCTTTTCGTTCATAACCAAAAGCACTTCACCGGGTTCGCCCGAATGTCTTGGCATTCTTCGTTTCCCATCAGACTCGGCACACTGTGTTAAGACCAGAGCGGCGATTAGCAGGAAAAAGTAAGAAACTTCGAAACGCTTCATTTTACTTGGGGATTTTTAATTTTTGCCCCGGTTTTAATCTACTCGAATTTATACCGCTGTTGGCATTTTTGATATCCGTTGCCGATATCCCGGGGTATTTTTTCGCGATATCCCAAAGGGTGTCGCCGCGCTGAACTACGTGAAATGACGAAGCTGTCGCTTGCTTTTTCGACGCTGTTTTTTCGGGTTTTGCGACCGCTTTGTCTTCTGCTTTTTCGGCTACTTCTTCACCAACTTTGGTGCGTTTGATTTTCTTGATTTCCAGTTTTTGTCCCGGATGAATGGTATTTCCTCTAATAAAGTTCCATTCGCGCAATTGCGATACGCCAACACCATGTCTCTGTGCGATAAGCCCCAATACATCGCCGTTGCGGACGGTGTAGTATTCTACGATCTCTTCTTCTACATATCCATCTACCGCTTGCGGCTGAGATGGTTTGTAATTCATCAAGCTATCCTCGTTGGCGAGGTATGTTCCAATTGCGCTTTGCGGCAGGTAGAGTACCTGACACGTCGGTGTTTCGGGTACGACGTTCTTCTTTAAAGATGGGTTTAAAATCTCCAACTCTTCAACCGATAGTCCCGTAAAGAGCGCAATTTGATCAAAACGGGTTTCGCGGCAAACGTGAATGGTATCAATATCTGAATAGAGATGAGTTGGAACGGTTGGGTATAGGTTGTGTTCGGGTGCGTAATTCATCACATAATTCACTGCAATAAAGGCCGGCACATAGCCCCTGGTTTCGCGGGGAAGGTAGGGTCTTATTTTCCAATAATCTTTGTGGCCACCAGATCTTCTAATGGCTTTATTGACGTTTCCGGGTCCCGAATTGTAAGCGGCTAAAACCAGGTTCCAATCGCCGTACATGCTGTACAATTTTTTCATGTACCTGCACGCTGCAATTGTACTGGCATAGGGGTCTCTTCGCTCGTCGACATAAGAAGTAACTTCGAGCTTGTAAATTTTACCGGTGGTATACATAAACTGCCATAGACCAGAAGCTCCCACCCACGACCTCGCCGAAGGATTTAGCGCTGACTCTACCACTGCCAGGTGTTTTAGCTCAAGCGGAATATCAAACTGATCGAGTTTCTCTTCAAACATGGGGTAATATAATTCCGACAGGCCCAAAACCCGCGATGTAACCCCTCTCTTTCTATCGGTGTAGAGGTTAATAAAGGCTTTTACGTAGTTGTTGTAATCGAGGTGGAGGGGGGTTAACTTATCGAGTTCTGCGAGTCGCTGAGCAATCACGCTATCTGGATAAGCTGGAATCTCACCAAACACAAAACCATACTTATTCAGGCAAACGCTGTCTGCTTCAAAACTCTGCCATCCAAATCGCTCCTCTTGCCAGAGTTGGTCGATTGATTGCAATACCGGATCGTCTGGCAGGATTTCAATTTCTGGCGATTCTTCGGTTTGTGTAGAGTCTATATCTCCTTGCGCATTGGCTTTGAAATGCCATAGAACAGCCAGTAGAATGGCGGTGGAAAAGTATTTTAGTTTAGGGGCCATTTATATAATTTAAGGTGCCTTATTCTACGTTACCGACTCGCAAAAAGTTAGTTATTACACGAAATTAATCAGATGAAAAATACGAGAAAATAAAAACGCCTAATCTTTTAACGAAGGAGTATTCATTAAGTTGTGGGCAAAGCCCAATAGCGCCTTTTCCTCAAAGGGTGCACTCATAAATTGAACTCCAAATGGAAGTTGGTGTGCCGAGTGTTTAAAAAGCGGGAGAGAAACGGCTGGAGTACCGGCTAAATTTGCGTGTACTGTAAAAATGTCTTCCAGATACATTTTGATCGGATCGCCGGTGTTTGCACCGAGCTTAAAAGCACACGAAGGCGTAGTTGGCGACATCAAAAAATCGTATTCTTCGAAGAGCTTCTCTGTTTTTTCTTTAATGATTCTGCGCACCTTTTGTGCCTTGGAGTAATACGCATCGTAGTAGCCCGAACTCAAAACAAATGTGCCGAGAATGATCCTTCTTTTCACTTCGTCTCCAAAGCCTTCGGTGCGGCTTTTGGTATAGGTAGATTCAATATCAGTAGCTTCGCCACTGCGATAACCGTAGTGAATACCGTCGTATCTCGATAAATTTGAAGATGCTTCAGCGGTGGTGAGAACGTAGTAAGTTGGAACGAGGTATTTTAATTCTTCCAGGTTCACAGCTTCTACCGTATGTCCCTGCACTTTTAATTTATCGATAAGCTCCAGGTGCTTTGCCTTAACATCAGAATCCAGGGCTTCGTTTGTAATGCATTCGTGAATGTATCCAATCTTTTTCTTTCCGGTTCCGCCGTCAAAGGTTGCGTATTTATCCACTGCAACGCTGCTGCTCGTGGTATCCATATCGTCTTTTCCCGAAATTACTTCGAGCACTTTCGACGCATCTTCGACGTTGTGAGCCAGTGGCCCAATTTGATCGAACGAGGATGCAAAGGCTATTAAACCGTGGCGGCTCACCCTTCCATAAGTCGGCTTTACGCCAACTACTCCGCAAAATGACGCGGGTTGTCTGATAGATCCGCCGGTGTCGCTACCAAGGGCTACAAGGCAACAGTTCGATGCAACGGCAGCAGCAGAGCCCCCTGATGAACCACCGGGAACGTACTCGGGATTGAGCGGATTTAGAACAGAACCAAAAGAAGAATTTTCATTGGAACCACCCATGGCGAATTCGTCGCAGTTTACCCGTCCAATTATTATCGCGTCTTCCTCTAGCAGTCTTTTTATCGCGGTCGCGGAGTAGAGCGATTCAAACCCGTTTAAAATTTGAGAAGCTGCACCTACTTTATGGCCCGTGTAGCAGAGATTATCTTTTATGGCAATAACGGCGCCCGCGAGCGAGCTGGCATTTCCTTCCGATATTTTTGTTTGGATTTCCTTTGCTCGTTCTAAACTCTCACCTTCAAAGGTTTCAAGGAAAATATTCAGGCTCTTCGAATTGGAGATGTTTTGGATATACCCTTCCACAACAGCGGGAAGCGTAGTTTCTCCATCGGAAATGGCTTTCTGAATTTCGCTGAGCGAGTGATAATTTTTCACGAAAGAAGTTACTTTTTATCGCTTGAATTATCTGACTGGCCGCCGTCGGTATCTTCTTTGGTGGCGTCCTTAAACTCTTTCATACCCCGACCTAAGCCGCGCATTAATTCAGGTATTTTGCGCCCTCCGAAAAGCAGAAGAACAACCAAGACAATCAGTACAATTTGCCAAGGTCCGAACATACCGAGCATTTTTGATAAAAACATTGCGTTCATTTTCTGCAAAAGTACAAAAATTAAAAGGGGCAACCGCGCTATTTGCGATAGATCCAAAGTGCCGGATCTTGTTTGGTTGTGGTGCCGTTATTATCTACTTTCCAAATTTCGATATGTGCTTCTGTTTTACCGGAAGAGTCGTCGGTGAGCACCGTTCCGATAGCGTCTTTGTTGTTTACTTTTTGCCCTTTGCTCACAAAAACTTCCTTAAGGTTTGAATAAACACTTCGGTAGCCTCCGTGATTTACAATAACGTTTTGTCCCGCACCGGCGATTGAAAACACCCGGGAAACCGTTCCTTCAAATACCGCCCGAATAGGCGCATTCTCGTTTGTGGCAATGTCTATGCCATTGTTGGGAATGGTAATGCCGGCGAGAACAGGGTGGGGGTTAGGTCCGAATTTAGAAGTGATGACACCCCGCTCAACCGGCCAGGGTAATTTCCCTTTGTTTTTCTCAAAATTCTCTGAGAGAGCGGCAGCTTCGGGTGTGAGCTCGTAAATGCCAGCGTTGTCTTCTTTCGATGCGCGGATTTCTGCCTCGATTATTCGCTGTATCTCTTTGTTCAGGTTCTCCCTTTGGCGCTCTTGCTTTTTGAGCTTTTTAATCAGCGCCTGTTCTTCTTGCTTGAGGTTAGAAACTACGCCTTTCTGTTCGTTTAAATCGCCCTTTAATTCGTTTTTGGTCGATTCTTCATCTCGAATGAGCCGGTCTTTTTCATCTATCAGGGCTAATAAATCCTTATTGAGCTGGTACAGTTCTTCTTTTGTTTCTACAATTTTATCGGCTTGTTTTTTACGGTGCCTGGTGTACTGTTGTAGATACCGAACTCTTCTGATGGCTTGAAAAAAGTCGTGGGAAGCGAAAATGAACATTAACCTATCCTGACTTTTATTGGTGCGTTGTGCAAAGCGAATGGATTTGGCGTAGGCATCCTTCAATTCGGAAAGTTCAGTTTCCAATTCGTCAATTTTCTCCTTGTTTGTTTTGAGCTGCCTGTTGTAAAGTGATATTTCTCCGCGCAAACTCCTGATGAGGTCTTCGCGTAAATTAATCTTCCTGTTCAGGAGGGAAAGTTCGCCTTCGAGCTTGCTGCGGTTTTGGCGGCTTTCGTTTATGAGCTTATTGGTTAAGGAAATTTCCTGTGATATACGATCGCGCTCCTTTTGTAACTCCTCCTTGTCTTGCGCCAATAGCGCAGAGCTACAAAAAAGCAGAAAGCCCAAAACAAAAGCAGCTTTACTTAATGGGCTGGTATTTTGTCGGAATCCGGAAAGGATAGCTCTGAGGTTCATTAATTCTTAGGCGTGAGTAATTGAGTTCAAAGCTAGACGTTTCTTTAGGAGTTCGCACTTCTATAACGATAGAATGTGGAAAATCCTGCCCGTTTAACTCCCGGTAGTCGTTGTACTGAATGTGGATGGTGCGCTTGTAGTTGATATCCTCAATAATGGTTCTTTCTACTTTAAAATTTTCGGGCTTCAGATAATAGCGCTTGATAATTAAATCGTCTTCGTCGTATTTTTCTACCGCCCTATCCAATTGTTTTTCTTTAATGCCTTCGGAATCAATATAAAGTGAATCGATGTTTACCGGCCAGTTATTGAGGTTTAACGCCTTTTTGAGTTTGCGACGCACCTTGGTTTGGATAACGTAGTTGAATCCTTTTACGGATGTGGTATATTTTTCTTCGGGAGTAATTTCAATTGGATTGCCCACGAGAATATTTTCCAGCGATGCGTACTCCAAAGAATACCGGAAAAGGGTATCGAGTAAATCGTACCCTCCCACAAAGTATTCATTCTTCATTTTGTCGATAAACTTCAGCGTATCGGGCTGTATAAAGAGCCTTGCCGCTTCTATTCCGAGTGCGGGTGTGATGCTCATCCAAATAGCGCTGTCTGATTTTACCCGGAGATTTACTTTAAACGATCCGTTTTGCGCTGGCGATTCGGCATTTACAGATAGCTTGGCGTTAAGGGATGTAAAGTCGAATTCCGTTTGGTCGAGCTGATCGAGCAAAAAGTTTTCGCTTACCGGTAACAAGGGGCTCTTCTGGGTAACGCGCTTTACTTTGCAACCCGAGAGCAACAGGGCAAACAAAAAGGGAATTAGCAGAAAGAAACGCAGAGATAGGCGCATTATTTACTCGAGTTAATGCGATTAATTTTCTGCTTGAGAGCCTCGTTTTCGCCGCCAAAATCTATCGCTTTTTGCCAGGCTTCAACGGCTTCGTCGCTCTTTTTTAGTTCGCTGAGAACATCTCCCAAATGCTCCAGTACCACCGGGTCTTCTGAAGCTCCGTTTTCAAGGGCTTCCCTAATCCAAAAAAGGGCGTTCTGATAATTTCCCTTGGTGAATAAAACCCAACCGTAAGTATCTTGAAAAGAGGCAACATCGGGGTTGATGTCATTAGCTTTCTTGGCCATTGATTCGGCTTTGTCAAGGTTGGTTTTCCGGAGCGACAAATAATATGCGTAATTATTTAAAACGTACACATTTGAGGGCTCGTACTCCAGTGCTTTATCATATGCGCTGTCTGATTTATCGTGCTTGTTTAATTCGTGATAAGCATCGCCCAAACTGCTGTAGAATTGAGCGAGCAAACTTTCGTTGTCAATGACTAGATTTTTGCCCGAAGTCAAGATATCAATGGCTTCGTTGTACGCCTTTTTCTGATTTAAGGCAATTCCGTTGTACAGGTAAAAAACCGGTAATTGGGGGAAAAGCTCCATGGCCTTTTCGCTATCTTCTTCGAGTGCATCAAAATCGTTGAGTTGCGAATTAATGGTTAAAATCTGTTGCCATATCGGGGCGCGGTTGGCATCGAGTTGCACGGCCTTTTTAAACTTCACACGGGCTTTTTCAAATTCGTCGAGGTTATAGAGAATATCTCCTTGTACGGCATAGGTTTTTGCTTCGAGCGGATGCGAAACTTCCAGCGTTTCAGCCAATCTGATCATTTCCGCTTTCTTTTCCACAAAGTCTTCTCTGGAAAGTTTGTTGAGCAAAATGTTGATTTTCACATCGATGTTCAAATCGGGCGAGGCAAAGGCTCTAACCAGGTATTCGCTGGCTTCATCGTGTTTTTTTTGTTCTGACTTTATCTCGTACAGCGCCAGTAAAACCATGCCGTTTTCGGGAGAGATTTGAAGGATTTCTTCGTAAATCTCTACAGCTTCTTCCGTGCGACCGAGCTCTTCGTAAATTTCGGCCTTCATACCGTATAACTTCACTTCTTCAGGGTGGGCTTCTATCAGTTTTTCAACTTCTTCGAGCGCAGCATCGTAATCTCCTTTCTCGATGTAAATCAATTGCCTTTGTATAGACAGCTCTTCGGTATTTCCGATTTGTTCTTCAAAACGTTCGTATAATTCAAGGGCTTCCTTGTACTTTCCCTGCGCCGATAATAAACTTCCAAGGCTGTAGTAGTACTTAACTTCGCCAGGATGGTCGTCGAGAATTTTTTCGAAAAGGGAAATACTTTCTTCCAGCCGACCGGTTTCGGCGTAAAGCTGTCCTAGAAATTCCTTGTACCAAATGTTCTCGGAATCGTTTTTCACTGCAGTTTCTGCATGGACGAGTGCTTCGCTGTAGTTTCCTTCTTCGGCAATAATCCGCGCTAGCTCGTATTCGCATGCCGCATTGTACGGGTCTATGGTTAGCGCTCGCTTAAAAAGCGTCTTCGCTTCCTGGAAATTGCCGAGTATTTTGGCCCTGTTTGCATCCATAAAAAGGGCTGTTAACTGGCGATTGTCAGAGGATGACAGCTCTTTTTCCTGAGGGGTTTCGGTTTTCTCTACCGTTTCCTTCTGAGATTTACACCCCACCAGGATTAAAAGGCTCAATAATAAAAGTACCGGCTTTAAATATGCCACTTGTTTAAATCTCATGAAAGGGTGTTATAATCTCCCAAATTCAGGTTTTCGGCTCGTTTTTCTACGCGCACTGCATTACCTACCATCGAATCTTTAACAACGATGTTTTTCAGCACGGAATTTTCCTGGATAATGCTTCGCTCAATTCGCGAATTAAACACTTCAGAATCGTTTCCAATAGAAACATACGGACCTACCACGCTGTTTTCGAGTATTACATTACTGCCGATAAAGCAGGGGTCTATCACGATTGAATTTTTTAATTCTGCGCTTTCGCTCAATTTAGAATTGGGGTACTTAAAACGCAAAACTTTCTCGTTCGTGTCTATGGTCACTTTGGGATTTCCACAATCCATCCAGGCATCTACTTTTCCCGGCACAAAGGAATATCCTTTTTCGGTGAGACGCTTAAGGGCGTCGGGAAGCTGGTATTCGCCGCCTTTCACTATTTTATTCTCGATAAGGTATTCAATCTCAGCAGCCAGATCTTCGCCTTTTTTGAAATAGTAAATTCCAATCATGGCCAGGTCGCTTACAAAAGTTTTTGGCTTTTCAACGTAATCGGTAATGATTCCGGAAGAATCCAGTTTAACAACACCAAAAGCAGTAGGGTCGTCTATTTGTTTCACCCAGAGCACGCCGTCTTTAGACTCGTCTATCTTGAAATCTGCTTTAAAAAGCGTATCGGCAAACGCTACTATCGATTTTCCTTTCAGCGCGTCTTTGGCGCACCAAATGGCGTGAGCCGTTCCCAGAGCTTCGTCCTGATAGGCTATTTTTCCATTTGCACCCAGGTTATTGGCCACATCTAAAAGGTGTTTCTCCGCTTCGGCTCCAAACCTTCCGGTAACGAATACGATTTGTTCCAGTGGCTCGGCTACCAAATTGGCGATATCTTCTACCAGGTGTTGAACGATGGGTTTGCCGGCAACTTTTACAAGTGGTTTTGGCGTGGTAAGTGTGTGTGGGCGCAGGCGTTTTCCTATGCCCGCCATGGGTACGATTATGTTCATGCTTTTATGGCCGTTTTTCCGGTGCTGCCAAACCCTCCGCTACCCCTTTTCGTATCTGAAAGCTCAGATACTTCAACTAATTCTGCTTTCAGATAAGATGCAATCACCATTTGGGCTATTCTATCTCCGCTGCGTATAACCACAGGTTTATCCGACAAATTTACCAATAAAACCTTCACTTCTCCCCGGTAATCAGCGTCTATTGTTCCCGGCGCATTCAGCACGGTTACTCCCTCTTTGTAAGCCATTCCGCTACGAGGTCTTATTTGCGC
>JAIVHP010000038.1 GCA_020201045.1 Flavobacteriales bacterium | reverse complement strand
AATATGATGAAATTACGGAACAACTCTATCTAAAAGGGAAAGGGTATAAAATTGGATTACACGAAGCATCAAGTGGATATCAGGCATTAGCACCACTATATATTGTTTCTAAATATTTGGCTGAGAAATCAACCGACAAGATCGGTAAGCAAGACTCAATGACCGTAGAAGAGAAGAAACGGTTTCAACAGGTGACAAATGACATTTACAACAATAATAATCTT
Organism: Flavobacteriales bacterium; assembly: GCA_020201045.1. Lineage (GTDB taxonomy): Bacteria > Bacteroidota > Bacteroidia > Flavobacteriales_D > Cryomorphaceae > JAIVHP01. The sequence goes on along the minus strand of JAIVHP010000038.1, from coordinate 9,021 downwards.
ACCGATGAACAAAAAAGAGCCGCGGTATCCGCGCTAGCGAGCAAGTTCAACAAAACATCATTTATAAATATAGTCGAGGAGCCCGAGCAGAATCTCTACCCGACTTCTCAGAGAAAAATGCTCAATAGCTTATTGGAATTTAACAACAAGACTGCCGCTAATAAGCTGATCATGACTACCCATAGTCCTTATATAATTAATTACCTCAGCCTGGCTGTGCAGGCAGCAGGATTGAAAGAAAAAATCTCAGGACAGCAAGTCCTTGACAGGTTAAGCCGTATTGTGCCATTGGACTCTGCGCTCAGCGCTTCAGATTTAATCATATATCAACTGAATGATGATGGAACGCTCAAAACGCTGGGGAACTATGAAGGAATTCCGAGAGACGATAATTACTTAAATGAATCGTTGGCGCATGGAAATGACCTCTTTGATCAACTTCTGGAAATAGAACAAGGATTGTGAGCATTCAATTTTTCTATACCCGTTGTTCTGAGTCTCCGCGAATGGAAAAAAAGTTTGGCCTTTGCGATGATGATAGCGATAAACCTGCATACAGTGCGACGGAAAGTGAAGATCAATGGATTGCTACCGTTATCAATAAAATTGAAAATGTGGTGTTTACACCAATTGATAAGTGTATAATTTTCGAAAAGGATGGCTCTAAAGACCGAGAAAGCACATGCGATGGAATGTTGACTTTTGGCGATTCACTTTTCCTGGTAGAACTTAAGAGCAAAAGGAAAAACTGGTTTACGGAGGGAATTGCCCAAATCGAAAATACGATTAGTTTAATGCGAAAGCACGACGCAATAAGCCGGAAGTATTTAAAGGCCTACGTTTGTAATAAGAAACACCCCAATTTTACTAAAATAGAGCATTCCTTTAAAAAGAGATTTTACGATAAAACCGGTTTTAGGATTGATAATCAAGCTGTAATTCAAATCAGATGAATCTTTAGAGCGCACATGCCGCTTTTCAATCATAGCGTACTGTCGTAGCTATCGAACCGCATCTCAAAAAAATTGGAGTTGCGACAAAGCCCCCTTTGATTTAAAGAGATATAAATCGCTCGGAGCATCCATCGGTTTTGTCGCTCACTAACCTGTACATCAGCCAAGAGCCCCAATTCTTGTTTATATTTGCCAAAAGTGCTTTATAACAGCATTCACCACAGAGCCAAATATGAAGAAACACCACGTAGCCGTACTCGGGCCCATACCCCAGGACCACATTACAACCCACCGCGGAGAAGTCATTGAAAAATACGGTTGCGCTATGCATACCGCCATCGGTTTGGCTCGGCTGCTTGGCGATGATGGAACGGTTCACCTCGTTTCGCACCTTCGGAAAAAGGACGAAGCAGCCGTAAAAAACATCCTGAAAGACTTTCCGAATATCGATGTAAGCCACATCACATCCGAGGCGGACCGCGGCGATGTGATTCGTTTGAGATTCGTAGACCAAAACAACCGCATTGAGAAACAAACGGGGTTTATGAACCCGATAACCCCCGACGACCTCAGCGAACTTACACACTGCAACGCCTTTGTTTGTGTGCCCATTACCGATTACGAAGTACCGCTTGAAACGCTAAAGTTTATTCGCGAGAACAGCGACGGAACCATTATTTTCGACGCTCACGGCCCCACCAATGCCATTACAACCAAAGGCGATCGACTGCTCAAGTTTTGGATAGACCGCGATCAGTGGCTTCCGTACATCGATGTGCTGAAAATGAACATCGAAGAGTCGAAGTGCTGCTGGTTTGATAGGGAGTTGGACCTCGATGACCTGAAAGAATTTGACGAAAGCGATGTGAGTCACCTTCCCCACTTTGCCGAGCACGCCATAAACGGCGGGATAAAATCGCTGATTGTTACGCTAGACTCAAATGGGAGTGCCGTATTTTACAGAAAAGATGGGAAAATTCGCCAAAATATGGTGCACGCCATTTGGGTAGACCACGTGGTAGATACAACGGGTTGCGGCGATTCGTTTGCCGGCGGATTAACCTACGGCCTGCTCGATACCCCTTCGGATTACATCAGAGCGGTGCAATACGCCAATGCGCTCGGAGCACAGCGCACACAGGGTAAAACATTCGACGTGTTTAAGACGAAGGAAGAAACCGATGCCATGATCGCCGAGAATTACCGCAATGATTAAAGCCCGGGTACACCAACTTCCCTTTATCCAATCTTCCATGCCCACCCCATGAGCCAAAAAGACCCCTTTCAGGGAACAGTAAACGGTGAAGCCGTTCAATCTTTCGTTTTGCAAAACAATTCGGGGATGCGGTGCCGAATACTCAACTACGGAGCCCGGGTAGTTGAGGTATTTGCCCCCGACCGAGGTGGAAATCTGGATGATGTCGTTCTTGGGCACGACAATCTCGCCGACTACCTTCAATATACGGAAACCTACTTCGGCGCCACGGTAGGCCGGGTGGCCAACCGAACCGGGGGAGCGCAGTTTGAACTGGATGGAAAGCGGTATCCCCTTTCGGCAAACGACGGGAAAAACCACATTCACGGTGGCCCGAAGGGTTTTCACAATAGGGTTTGGACGGCAGTGGAATTCGATGAAACGCGGGTCGTTCTCAGCCTTCACTCCCCGCACGGAGAAGAAGGGTATCCCGGAGCCCTGGATGTGGTGGTTACCTACGCGCTTGGCGAAGACAATGCATTGAAAATAACTTTCGAAGCCCGCACCGACCGAAATACACCGGTAAACATCACCAATCACAGCTACTTTAATCTTAAAAATTCGGGCAATGTAGAAGACCACGTTTTTAGAATCCACGCCGACACCTACCTTCCCGTTAAAGCCGATTTAACGCCGGTGGGAACTGCCGAAAGTGTAGCTGGTAGCCCATTCGACTTTCGCACACCGAAAAAGCTTTCCGAACAACTATCTCTACATCACGAACAAATCGCTTTGTGCAATGGATTCGACCACAATTTCATTCCAAACGGTAGTGGGTTGAGACTTGTCGCAGAAGCTTGGGAGCCAACAAGCGGCAGGAAACTAAGCGTATTTACCGATTCGGCGGGAGTGCAATTTTACACCGGAAATGCACTGGGTAGGGGTTTCCCGCTCAGAAGGGGAGAGCGCTCGGTGTTTCGCAGCGGGTTTTGTTTTGAAACCCAGGGATTTCCCGATAGCCTAAACCGCAAGTCGTTTCCGTCTATCTTGCTAAAGCCCGACGATATTTACCGCCATACTTGCATTTATCAATTCGGGATTGAATCTTAAAAGCCGATAAACCGTATGCGATTCCAGGTTGTTAAAGTATTGTTAATCTGAAAAGGATTCAAAAAGCAGCTTCTTACATTTACATTAAATAAAATTGAAAATCATGAAAAATTTATTCTTATCGCTTGCAATAGCCATATTCACCGTTTCAGGCGCACTCGCACAAGAAGCAACGCCCGTAAGTGGCGGGCCGGAAATTTCGGTTAACAAAGACGTACACGATTACGGAACGATCAAACAAGGAGCCAATGGCTCTTGCGAATTTGAGTTGACGAACAACGGTAGCGAGCCGCTGATCATCAGCAAAGCAAAAGGATCTTGTGGATGCACCGTGCCGGAATGGCCAAAAGAGCCCATCATGCCCGGTAAAAGTGCTGTGATGACTGTGCGTTACGACACCAAGCGCGTAGGACCAATCAATAAATCGGTTACCATTACTTCTAATGCAACAAACGCTTCTACAAAAGTGGTGCGCATTAAAGGAAAAGTTTTGGCTTCTGAAAATACCGAAGATATGCCGGTTAAAAAATCGACCATGGCTCCTTCAAACTAATTTTGAGCACGCATCTTATTTTAAAAGGCCACCTTCGGGTGGCCTTTTTTTTTATTTCCAATAATTCGTGACTGTCTAAAAAGTCTATTCATATGCCTACGGATTGATCTGCGCCTTACTCTAAAAAATTGATAGGATTACCACTTTAAAGCACGAATATTATTTGATAGGCAGTTATAGACTTGCAATTCATTGAATTTTGCAAAGTACATGTGGAACCCGAACTTTTTCCGTCTTTTTTACGCTTTACTCTGCGAAAGAAGCTAAGCTGGGCTGTACGTAAAAAAGATAGTACCGACGGTTGCGCTCCACCGAAGGGCGGAGGCCCGGTATCTGCGCAAATAAAAAAAATAGCGCTGAGTGCAGTGAGAAAATCGACAAGAAGGGCGTGTTTTAGCGAGAACACTGAGGCGTGCAAGCACGCTGTGAGAAATCAATGAGCGAGAAGCGCAATTATCGCATCGCATTCAACCAACGCTCTTACACCGGATTTTAACTACATTCAACTTTGAATTTTTTTATGCCCAAAAAATTCGGATTTTTGCACTTTAATTTGAAGGATATGCCCAAATTATCGAAGAAAGCACAGGCGATGCCCGCTTCGCCGATCAGAAAATTAATGCCGTACGCCGATAAGGCGCGTGAAGAAGGTAAAAACATTTTACACCTGAACATTGGTCAGCCAGACATTAAAACCCCGGAAGTGGTTTTGGAGCGGATGAAGAACATAAAACGCGACGTTATTGAATACTCCAATTCCGAAGGCTACCTCCCCTACCGAAAGAAACTCGCGAAATATTATCAGGCGCACGGTATCCCGGTAATGGCCGAAGATATTATGATCACCACCGGAGGTTCAGAAGCACTCACCTTCTCCATGATGACCTGTTTTGACGTGGGCGATGAGATCATTATCCCCGAGCCGTACTACGCCAACTACAGCGGTTTTTCGGTGATGGCCGGAGTAGAAGTAGTACCGATAACATCGAGTATAGACGATGGTTTTGCCCTTCCGGCTGCAGAGCGTTTTGAAGCGCTGATAACCCCCAAAACCAAAGGGATTTTGATTTGCAACCCGGGAAATCCCACGGGCTATCTCTACACCCAAGCCGAGATGAAGGCCATTGCGGTGCTGGTAAAAAAACACGACCTTTTTTTAATTGCCGACGAAGTGTACCGCGAATTTTGCTACGACGGCGCCGAGCCGTTCAGCGCATTTAACCTCGAAGGCATTGAAGAAAACGTGATACTTGTAGACTCGGTCTCAAAGCGCTACTCGATGTGTGGTGCGCGTATTGGAGCGATGATCACCAAAAACCGCGACGTGCAGGCCATGGCGATGAAATTTGCCCAGGCCCGTCTTAGCCCGCCCACATTTGGCCAGATTGCAGCAGAGGCGGCGCTCGAAACACCGCAATCTTATTTTGATGCGGTAACAAAAGAATACACGGAACGCCGCGACTTTCTCGTAGACGGATTAAATAAAATTCCCGGAGTGCGCTGCCCCAAACCCAAAGGCGCATTTTATTGCGTTATCGAATTGCCTATCGACGACTCAGACAAGTTCTGCCAGTGGTTGCTCGAGTCGTTTGAACTCGATGGAGAAACCGTAATGCTGGCGCCAGCCACAGGGTTTTACATCACCAAAGGAAAAGGCAAAAAAGAAGTGCGGGCGGCTTATGTTCTCAAAAAAGACAAATTGGCCCGGGCGCTGAATATCATCGAAAAAGCCCTGCAGGAATACCCCGGAACTGAAATTGCCGAAGAGAATGTTTTAACTTCACGTTCATGATCGCAACAGAAAACAAGGTTTCAGAAATACTACAACGCCTCAGCGAATCGGCTACACTTGCCATGTCGCGGAAGAGCCGCGAACTCCAGGAGAAAGGAGTGCACGTGGTAAACCTCAGCCTCGGCGAACCCGATTTCGACACGCCCGATTTTATTAAAGATGCGGCAAAAGAAGGTATAGACCAAAACTACACCCACTACATGCCGGTAAATGGCTACGCAGATTTCAGGAAAGCCATTAGCGAAAAATTCAAGCGCGACAATAACCTCGATTATTCGCCCGATGAGATTGTGGTCTCTACCGGAGCGAAGCAATCTATCATCAACGTTATTTTGAGCACGGTAAACCCCGGCGATGAAGTCATTCTGCCGGCTCCCTACTGGGTATCGTACATCGAAATGGTAAAGATGGCCGGTGCCACGCCGGTGGTTATTCCTTCTTCCCTCGAAAACGACTATAAAATTACGGCGGAAACGCTGGTTGACTACATCACCCCGAAAACGAAAATGATGGTTTTTTCGTCGCCGTGCAATCCAAGCGGTTCGGTTTACAGCCAGGCAGAGCTCGAGAAAATAGCCGAGGTTGTTCAAAACTACCCCAACCTTTTGGTGGTGAGCGATGAGATTTACGAACACATCAATTACACGTCAAATCACTTCAGCATTGGCTCAATTGACGCCGTTAAAGAACAGGTAATCACGGTAAACGGAGTTTCGAAAGGCTTCGCCATGACCGGTTGGCGTATTGGTTACCTGGGCGCTCCACTTTGGGTGGCAAAGGCCTGCACCAAATTACAGGGTCAATTTACTTCGGGCGCCAGCGGAATTTCGCAGCGCTCTGCAAAAGCGGCCGTGGAAGCCAACCCCGAAGTGACACACGGAATGCGCGATACATTTTTGTCGCGTAGAAAACTCTTCGGCGATTTGCTGAATGAAATTGAAGGAATTGAAATCAACAAACCCGAAGGAGCGTTTTACATGTTTCCACGTGTATCGCATTTCTTTGGAAAAAAAGCCGGAGACACCACCATTGCCAATAGCGACGATCTGGCCGAATACATCTTAACCGAAGCACATGTTGCCACGGTGAGCGGTGCGGCTTTTGGCTCGCCAAATTGCCTGAGGCTATCCTACGCCGCTTCAGAGCAAGATTTAAAAGAAGCCGCCGACCGAATGCAAAAAGCACTCGCAAAACTCCAGTAATGACAAATACAGAACTGAGAGAACTCTTCGAAAACTTTAATCGCCTGAAGGTTCTTGTAGTGGGAGATGTGATGGTAGACGCCTACCTCTGGGGAAAAGTCAACCGAATTTCGCCCGAAGCTCCGGTACCTGTTGTTCAGGTTACCGATAAGGAAAATAGATTGGGAGGCGCGGCAAATGTTGCACTAAACATCGCTTCTCTGGGAGCCACCCCCATTATCTGCGCCCTTGCGGGAAACGACTTAAAAGGCAAAGAGATGGCCGATCTGATGGAATCGCAGGGTATGTCTACCGAGGGTATTCTCTACAGCGGGGAACGACCCACCACCGTTAAAACAAGGGTAATAAGCAGCCACCAGCACATTGTGCGCGTAGACGAAGAGTCGCTGATGCCCCTGAGCAAGTTGGAAGAAGATCGGTTTTTAGACCAGGTGACGAAAGTAGTTGAAGACCGAAAGCCCGACGTACTCATTTTTGAAGACTACAACAAGGGAGTGCTCACACAGCGGGTGATAAAAGAACTCTCTGAGCTCGCAAAAAGCCAGGGAATGCCCACAGCCGTAGACCCCAAGAAGAACCATTTTTTCGACTACCTCGGTGTTACCTTGTTTAAGCCAAACCTGAAAGAATTGGCCGAAGGCTTGAAAATAGAAATCGACAAAAGCAATTTGCACACCCTCGAAAAAGCGGTTGAAGAACTGGAAAGTCGATTGAACAATGAAATGTCGCTTATCACCCTCAGCGAGCTCGGGATTTTCATCAAAGGAAAAGACGGGAGCAACCGTATTCCCGCGCACATCCGCAAGATTTCGGACGTTTCGGGAGCGGGCGACACGGTAATAAGCGTGGCAGCCCTATGCCTGGCCCTGGGAGCTTCTGAGCACCACATCGCCGCACTGTCTAATTTAGCCGGTGGATTGGTTTGCGAAAAGGTGGGCGTGGTACCCATCGACAAGGAAACCTTCCTTGCAGAAGCCGAGAAAAACCTGGCCGAACTTTAATCTCCACACCTTGTTATTTGCAATATGTCAGAACAACTGAAACACGATTCAATTACCCCCTACAATACCGATGCCAGTAAAAAGGAACAAGTGGCGGCTATGTTCGACAATATTGCCGGCAAATACGACTTCCTGAACCACTTCTTTTCAGTGGGGATTGATAAAAAATGGCGAAAGAAAGCCATCAAAGAACTCGCTTTAGACAAGCCCGAGAGCATTTTAGATGTGGCCACCGGCACCGGCGATTTCGCTTTTGAAGCCATGCGGCTGAAACCGACCAAAATGGTGGGTATTGACATTTCTGACGGCATGCTGAATGTGGGGCGCGAGAAAATTAAAAAGCGGAATCTTACCGAGAAAATGGAATTCATCAACGCCGATTCGGAAGACCTTCCCTTTGAAAATAACCACTTCGACGCGGTGACCGTGAGCTTTGGAGTTCGAAACTTTCAAAACCTGCTCAAGGGGCTAAAGGAGATCAATCGCGTTCTAAAACCCGAGGGTAAGGTGGTAATTCTCGAGTTTTCGAAACCGAGAAAATTCCCACTCAAGCAAGCCTACTTTCTCTATTTTAAGTTCATCATGCCCGTTGTGGGAAAATTGGTCTCGAAGGATAAATCGGCGTATGCCTATCTCCCACAATCTGTTATGGCCTTCCCGGAAGGGAAAGATTTTGAAAATATTATGGACAAGGCCGGTTTTAATTCCGTAAACATACAACCCGTTACCGGAGGGATTGCATCGATTTATACCGGTCGGAAATAATAATTGGCTAATTTCGTTCTTCAATCGCCAAATCATAAGCAATTGCGAATATTCTCCATCATCATCTGTTTTGTAGTTCTGGGCGGAAGTCTTTCTGCACAGAACAAGTACAAGCCGCTAAATCTGGGGAAATTCGACAAGAAGCAATACCATTTTGGCTTTTTACTCGGATTTAATAACGCCACTTTTTACATCGATCGCAAAGCGGAACTAGACGCTCAAGATTCCCTTCTTTCGGTAACATCTACCAACCCACCCGGTTTTAATCTGGGAATTATCGCATCGTGGAATATTACCAAAAATATTTCGCTGCGCTTTACCCCTACCCTGAGCTTTGAAGACCGCACGCTCAATTACGTTTTCCACGCCGCCCCGGACAGTACAGTGGCCTTCGAAAAACGCGTTGAGTCTACCTTTATCGACTTTCCGATAAACCTGAAACTGCGCACC
>JAIVHP010000208.1 GCA_020201045.1 Flavobacteriales bacterium | reverse complement strand
TCTGATGTTAAGAGAACCCGATCGCTGTATTTACAGGCGATCTTCGCCATTTCGGGGCGCTTGCTGGAATCTCTGTTTCCCCCGCAGCCCACCACGGTGATAACCGTTTCATTTTTGGTTCGGATATCTGCAACCGTTTTCAATACATTTTTCAATGCGTCCGGGGTGTGGGCGTAGTCAATTATCGCGGCTACACTGTCGGGACTCATCACGTACTCAAATCTTCCGGCAACCGGATTTATATTGCTCAGCGCAGTGAGCACTTCCATCTGCTCTCTACCCAGAAGCAGCGCGGTGGCGTAGGCCGTAAGAATATTGTATGCATTAAACCGTCCCACCAACTTGGTGTAGAGATCAAAACCATCTACGTGTAGGTGTAGGCCGGTAAATTGATTTTCAATCACCTTGGCTTTAAAGTCTGCCATTGCCTTGAGCGCAAAAGTCTTCTGTGTTTTTGCTTTGCAGTTTTGAACCATGGTAGGCCCGTGCTTATCATCCAGGTTTACCAGGGCAAAGGCATCCCCGGAAAGGGCATCGAAAAGCATTTTCTTCGCTCCGATATATTCGTCAAATGTTTTGTGGTAATCCAGGTGCTCGTGCGTGATATTGGTAAACACTGCGCCGGCAAACGAAACTCCCGAAACGCGCTTTTGGTGCAGGGCATGAGAACTCACTTCCATAAAGCAGTAAGAGCAGCCCTGATCTACCATATCGCGTAGCAGGCTATTAAGCATCAAAGCATCAGGCGTGGTATGGGTGGCCTGAACGATTTGATTGTGAATTCTGTTTTCAACCGTCGAAATCAACCCGACCTTCTTACCGAGAAGTTTGAATAAGCGGTAGAGTATGGTTGCGCAGGTTGTTTTTCCATTCGTACCGGTTATTCCCACCAGTTCAATTTCGGATGATGGATTGTCGTAAAAGTTTGACGCCATCTTACCGAGCGCATCGTGGGCATCGTCTACCACAACATAGGTAACTTCGCTGTTGCGGTTTTCGGGCAATTTTTCACAAACCACAGCAATCGCACCCGACTCAACGGCCTGATCAATAAATTTATGGCCATCTACCTGCGTACCTTCCATCGCTACAAACAATGAGAAATTGGTTACCTCGCGCGAATCGAAAGCGATGCGTTCTATCGCCATCTGGGTTGTTCCCGTTACTTGCTTAAGGCGCACCTGATACAATATGTCCTGCAGGAGTTTCATACTCATGAAAGTTCTATGGTTATTGTGTTTTGATTATTAAGCTGCGCCCCTGGCGGGATGCTTTGTTTTTTTATCATTCCCCTTCCGTGAATTTTCACATCCAATCCAGATTTCTCGAGAAGGTAGAGTCCGTCGCGTAGGCTCATCCCCATCACATTCGGCACCCGCCCTGCTTTTACCGTTCTCCTTTCGAGCACCACTTCATCTTTCTGCGATTTTGTAGACACCCAATCGTATCCGTCGCTCTCATCTTGAACGGCAATATTTAACGCATTAAAAATGGAAGCGAGATCTCCCGAAGCACCGCTCATTGATACCGGTACGTTAACTGCGAGCTGATTTTCCGCAGGGGCGACGTCTTCGATAAGGTCGAAACGCTGAGCGTATACCTTATCGGCAATTTCTTTAAACACAGGTCCGGCAACGCGATTCCCGTAGTACACATCGTTTGATGGGCCATTCACTACCACCATGCACGTGTACTCCGGAGCTTCTGCGGGGAAGTATCCCACAAAAGATGCCTGATAGCTCACTTCCTGATCGTACTTGTACCCGTATTTGGAATTTGCTATCTGCGCAGTACCCGTTTTACCTGCAATGCTGTATGCTCCAAACCGAAGATTGGAGGCTGTCCCCTCCTCGGAGACTACTGTTTCGAGCATCGCTTTCGCTTTGGCAATAGTCTCTCTGGAAGCGATGGCCTTATCAATCACAACGGGCTCATTTACTTGAACCGCGCGTCCATTTCGCTTTACTTCGCGAACGAATTGCGGTTTTACCATCTCCCCATCATTTGCCACGGCATTGTAAAAGGCGAGTATTTGAATAGGCGTCATGAGCGTTTCATATCCGATGCTCATCCAGGGCAACGTAACCCCACTCCAGGAAGAATTAGATGGATCCTTGATCCGGGGGGTTCCCTCACCCGCGATTTCGAGATTTAGCTTTTTCCCCAAGCCCAGTTTGTACAGCCGATCTATGAACTGCTGTGGATTCTCGGAATACTGCTCGCTGATAAAGCGCGAAATGGCGACATTGGAAGACTTCTGGAAGGCTGTTAACACATCCACCACCCCGTACCCCTTGTTATTGCTGTCGCGCATTACGCGGTCGTAAAACAAATACGAACCGCGCCTGGTATCTACAGAATCTTCCAGACTTAACTATCGCGCAGCCATGCCGTGCATTATGGGCTCTGAGTTGCCGGCGCAATGCACTTTCCGCCACGTCCTGAATATTTACATCAATGGTTGTGTACACATCGCTCCCATCTTCCGGCTCTACGATATTTTCATCGTTAACGGGCATCCATACCCCTCCGGCCAGGCGTTTTTCGTATCGCTTGCCGGGTCTACCCTTGAGGTAGGTATCGTAGGCGCCCTCCAAACCGACGGGCTGCACGCCTTCTCTTTGGTAACCAACCGTACGCGAGGCAAGACCCTGAAACGGCTGTAAACGCACCGTTCGCTTTTCGAAAATTACTCCGCTTTTAAATCGACCCCGGTTCCAGAGCGGAAACTCCCTGGCTTTTTCTACATCGTCGAAATCTACATTACCCTTCACCAAATAGTAGCGGTTTCCATCGGCACGTGCATTTAAAAACCCGCGTTTGTAGGCTCTGGGGCTCCGGTCTTTGAAAAGTCCACTCAGTGCAATACATAGGGAGTCTAATTTGGTATTGAAATCCTTTTCTTCCAGTCCATCAGCGAGCAGATCCATACGTATTTCGTAGATCGGGACCGAAGTGGCGAGCATATCGCCGTTGTCGGCGTAAATATTTCCGCGAACGGGCTTGATCTCTCTCAAGTCGAATGTTAGACTAGCCACGCGGTCTTCCCACTCGCCGGCATTCACCACCTGAATCAGCACAAGCTTTACGATGATGGCTACAGCAAACACCACAAAAGCCATAAACAACACGTAGGCCTTACTGAATATTTTTCTGCGCTCACTCATTGGCAGGTAAATTTTCAAATGCATTTTCACGGTCTACACGTATCACAAAAGGCGGATTGGTAGACTCTCTCAAGCCGAGGTCTTTGATGGATTCGGCAACCTGAGATTGCTGTTTGAGCTGTTCCAGTTTTGCACGCGTAGAAAGGTTTCTGGCCTTTACTTCCTGAAGCTCGGATTGATTCTTTGCCAGGTCTTTCAGGTTCTGCTCAGCGAAATAGCCATAGCCGATATAAACCACCATGATGGCCACCATAAACACGATAAAGCTCAAATTAGACTGCACATACTCGCGCGTGAGAAATTTACCACTGAGAATCACATTGACTCCCCTGGCGAAGCTTCGCTTGTTTGGCTTGGCTTTCGCCTTTTTATTTTTTGTGGTCATCGCCATTTCTGGTCGCTATTCTCAATTTGGCACTTCGTGCTCTGTTGTTTAATTCAATTTCTTCCTTTCCGGGTACAATGGGCATCCCTCTATCGGGAGTAAATGGCCGCAATTGATTGCCGTAAAAATCGCGCGCCACATCTCCCTCAAAATTTCCGGCCTTCATGTAGCGCTTCACCAATCGGTCTTCGAGCGAATGATAAGAGATCACCACCAGCTTACCTCCTGGCTTTAGGCATTCACCCGACTGAATTAGCAGCTCTTTAAGCGCTTCCATTTCCTGATTTACTTCTATGCGTATAGCCTGAAACACCCTGGCCATAAACTGATTCCATTTCGGCTTGGG
>JAIVHP010000037.1 GCA_020201045.1 Flavobacteriales bacterium | reverse complement strand
CCATCAATGGTTTTGAACCCATACAGGTCTACCCCAACCCCACGCGCAATACCCTCACTGTTGTGCATACTACCCCCGGCATCCGGGTATCGGTAATCAACGCACTGGGGCAAGTCGTAAAAACCACCCGCTTAAGCGCTACCCCCGCCCAAGTGGATGTACAACACCTCCCACCGGGTCTCTACCTTCTCCAACTCACCGATGGAAACAAAAGGGTGGGATATGCCCGGTTTGTGAAGGAATGAGTGGGTGCTGGTGTGGGTTGAATGCAATAGGCAATTGGCAATGCTGGTGAAGGTGCTCGATGGTTTTTGGATTTTGCCGAACTTTTGGTTTTGAGAGCTGGTGGGTTTTGAATGCAATGGGCAACTCTGAGCGACGAAGGAGCGATCATCCGTCTGCTGACCAGCCAGTGGATAAGCCTGTGGGAGCGGAGTAATGGGCAACGCTGGCGATGGTTTTCAACTTATAATTGATAGTCCCTGAAATATACTGACCGGTTTTACGAGTAAAAATCTAAACTTAACTTAGTCTCAAAATGGCAAATCGAAGTCAATTCGAAAAAATTTCCCAATTTGCGCTTCGAATCAAAACCAAAAAATCATGCATCCAATTCTTCGTAACATCCTTGTGGTGATACTCGCTATCATCATCGGCAGTGTAGTAAACATGGCTATCGTAATGGTGGCTCCGAGTATTATCCCACTTCCCAATGGAGTTGATCCTACTAATGTTGAAGCCCTCAAAAAAGCCATTCCCAGTTTTGGCCCAAAGCACTACATCTTTCCTTTTCTTGCCCACGCCCTGGGTACTTTGGCAGGCGCATTTGTCGCTGCCCGACTCGGCGTCGGACGTAAGATGTTGCTTGCCATGATTATAGGAGTTTGGTTCTTGTTGGGCGGAATAATGAATGCGAGCATGCTTGGAACACCCGCACTCTGGACAACACTTGATTTGATTATATGCTATTTTCCCTTTGCATTTATCGGAGGGAAATTGGCCGGAGCCAGTTTTAAACGGACTTAATTCAAATTAAAATTCACCCCCGGCTTCCGTCCGCTCAAACGGGCCGAGAAGAGCAACACTTGCGTGATAAGCCCAAAAACGATTAGCAAGGTAATTTCAAACCGGTTCCAGGCATCGGTTCCTGCTACTACCTGCCGGGAGTTATCGCGTATCTCCTTTCCGATTGCTATCTGAATATTCGATAACTCATTGAGGTGCGTACTCGCATCGTCGAAAATGTGGTGATAGGCATACCGGGCTTGTAAATTCATATCGCCTTCGCTCGTAGGGTTTTGATTCAGCCTGTCTTCCAGGGCAACCATTCTCTCTAAATCTGATTTGAGCAGGGCAAACACTTCTGCTTCGTGGCTCGTTAAAACCGTACCCGAATAGGCCTGTACAATTGAGGAAATCTCACGGTTGTTTTGCCCAATTGCAAAGAGCGCCTTATCGGCATCTTCTCCCCTTGTGCAATCGTCTAAAATTAATCGGTTCTTGTAGATCAGGGTGGAGAGTTGGTAAATGTATTTTTCCACCACCAGTCTGTCTTCATAAACGGTATTGAATGAATCGCTGAGTTCATGAACCCGCTCTTTTTCGAGCATATTTTTACCGAGTAAAAGTGCGAAGATGCATGCGAATACAAGCGCAGCGCGTAGCTTGTGTTTTATGCCGAAAGTCCACTTCATGAGAATAGCATTTTTAAAGGTGCCAATATTGGTCGAACCAAGGTAGTGAAACTAAACGGATAGAATTATACCTGAATGGGGTTACCCATTTAAATCGCGAAGAAGATTTTGATTGGCTGTTACGGATCAGACCTTGCAAGAGAAATTCTGATGTTTTTCTCACTGATCGTGAGCGACCCTTAATTTTTCTCTATTATTCTTAACATTAAGGTATTAAGGTTCATTAAGCCCACAGCGCGGAGTGGGTTTACGTCAAGCCTTTAAAAGGCCGCTTTCTTGAAAATCCTTTTTTTTGAAACTCGCGATCTAAATGAGTAACTCTATACCTGGAAAAACAACCAAAGAAGCGCATAAAAAAAGGCGGCCCGCATGGGCCGCCTTTAAATTGTAGTGAATCTGAGATTCACAGTCTCTTAGTCCACGAGAATCTTCGTAGTAGAAACTTCATTTCCGCTTCGCAGTTGAAGAATATACATCCCCATATCGAGTCCGTTTACATCGAGTTCGAGGCGATTGCTAGCCGTGAACTGGAATTCGCGAACCTGTTTTCCCAGCAAATTCACCAATACAGCAGCTTCTACAGTTTTTGGCGCTTCCACAAAGATGCGGTCTGTTGCGGGATTTGGGTACACATCAAATTCAAAGGCATTGCGATCTGTCACCGCGTCGGGTTCCTGTGCGGTAAACTGCACGCAAAACTGTCCGTCTGAATCAATGTATCCGTCTATCATCATCAGGTATTCCACTCCTTCTTCGGTTTGCAGGTTTAAGCCCGCAGGGTATTCCGTACCGGTAGACTGGGGTCCGTCTTCGTTGCAGGCAATCTGAGTAAGGTCGCCGCAATCGCCAGTGAATATGGCCATTTGCGTATCGCCATCGTCAATGTAATCTGCTACGCCACAGTCAAGGGTTTCCAGGAAGTAGAATCCGCCGTCGCCGGTGAAAGAAAACCAAACCGTTTGCTGAACCAAGGGATCGCCAAACCAACAGCCTTCTTCGGTGTCATTCGGGTTGGGGTCGTTTTCGGTTGTTGTCGCATTCACGTTCGTGTAGGTTCCCGAAGGAATACCGATTCCAATCGGTCCGCCAACGATATCGTTAAGGCTTGCAGCATCTGCGCAATCGTCGTTTGCAGGTGGAGTGGTGTTGATGCACTCAGTTAGGTCGGTAATAGACCGTGGGAAAATCTGATATCCTTCTAGGAAAGGCGATGAGTTATCGAACTGTCCGCCGATTCCCACAAGGTCGAAAGAAAAGGTAGGAGGTTCGGTTCCGTAAAGATCTACTGCGTTTACAATTCGCATTGCAAACTCATTGGTGCCGTCAGTAACGGTAACGTTAAATCCAGAACCGGAGTTAGACCACTGACCCGGATCGGTAATGGTAACGCATTCAATCTTGATCAATTCCGATTCAGTAGCTTCTGAAAGCTCAGTAACAACTACCGGCTCGTCAATTTCATTTCCCTGTGAGATCAACTCGATAGACTCCAAATTGTCTAGCTGAGCGAGACCGTTAAACTGTGAAGCCACACCGGTAATTACCACGCTGTCGCCTTCGGCCACTTCGTAACCGTCTACATCAACCGGCGAAAAGATACCGATACCGCCAGTTTGGTCTTTTACCGTAAAAGACAAACCGTTCAGTCTCATATTGGGTCCGTAAACAATTCCCGCGATGGTGTAGGTCTCGCCACCGTTTACAATCGCACCGTCAGCATCTGTTTCAGAAACCACTTCAATATCGGTGATCATAACTTCTGTATCGTCGTCCTGAATGGTAACAGTGAGTGTTCCCACTGTTAAAATGGCGTCGTTTTCGGCGTTTTGAATTTCAAATACAATGGTTCGGTCATCATTGGCGAACGCATCGTCAATCACTTCAAAAGAGAAGCTCAATGGATCTGCCGAACTCTCTGGAAACATCAGTGTAGTGGGGTCTGTAAAGTTGAAGTGAACACCTTCTTCGGCCGTTCCGCCGGCAACTACTACCACATCGAGCGATGTAGAAATGTCGAGCGGATTGGTGATTTCAACGTTCACCGTTACATTGCCGTCTGATTCGCCGACAGATAATTCGTCTGTTTCGAATCCAACAGCCAAATTCCCTGTGGAAATTACTTCCACGTCGTTTTCATCTCTGGGAAGGAGTTTGAAATTGTTGAAGCTGTAGTGAGCTATTCCAACCAGGTTGTATACTGCAAGCTCTGTAGGGCCCGCATTGTAAAGTTCATCGTCTACGCGATACGTTCCGCTTCCATCGTCGATTAGCCATTCGCCAAAGCCGAGGTCATCGTTAAGGCAAGCAGCATCGGCAACTGAAATCAAAACAGACTCGTAAGCTTCTGTTCCGGCATCGGCCGTGCTAAGTGCAACAGGCGCGGGCAATGCATTTCCGCTGCCGTTTACCGTAAGGTCTTCAATAGCGTTTAAGCTGGTAAGGTCAAAGTTTTCCTGCACGGTTCCCGTAAGGGTAACATCATCTCCCTGTGCAACCGTTGGGCCGTCCTGGCTTACAAAAATCCCCGTCCATTCGCCAGCACCGTCTTGAATCCAAAAACCGTCTTCGTAAACAGCTGTTACAATTCCGTTGGTAATTACCACATCACCAACAAGCGGAGAAGCTCCATTCGGGTTAGTCGTTTCCTGAATTTCGGAAATGGCAACTTCCTGTGGGTCGTCTCCACCACCACCGCCTTCGGTAGTATAGGTGCCAATAGGCCATGGGTTAACTGCTGTTTCATTGGTAGCCTGGCCGTCGTTGGCATTTACTCCAGAATACGTCCATTCAGAAACAGTAAAAGTAGTATTTGGACCGGTGGCGTTTTCGCGGTATGCCCAGCCATCGGCATATTCCCATGGCTCGTCTGAACCATCCACACCGAGTACACCAAAAACATCAACTACGGCGCCATCCTGGTAAAGCTCTACCACATCGTCGCCGTTTACCTGTAAGGCTGCACCTACAAGGTATGAAGGGGCAAAGCCGAAGAATTCCAAAAAGCCGTCTTCCTCAAAAGAAAGGTAGATAAAATCGCCGGCATTAGCCGCTTCTGCGGGAAAAGTAAATATGGGGGCTCCGTTTGAAGCGCCACCGTTATTGGCATTTGCAATTCCATATACGCTCAGGTCAGCCACATCATCGGCAACGTATATTTCCAATCCTTTGGGTGTTCCGCCGGAAAGTGATCCGTCAAAGATACCGGTAATAACCAGGTCGCTTTGCGCGTTTAATGCACCGCTTAAGCACAACAACATGGCTCCAAGCAGGTTAAAGTAAAGTCTTTTCATTATTAGGTTTTTAAATTTTCGGCAAAAATACGCGGTTTGGTAAATACACTTCTCATCCACGAGTTAATTCTATGTTATGTTAATTTCAAGGCATCATTGACGATGTGAATTTCCCTTATCATTCTCGATGAGAAGTCTCTAAATTCCTGAAAATGGACTTAGTTTTGTCAAAGAAATTTGAAGCTCTATGAAAATTTTCTTTTACGCCCTTTTGGGAATCGCCCTTGCGGGATGTTCTAACGAAACCATTCAGCGCACTTTGGAAGGAGCAAATGATGTTCTAAACGAAGGCAATTCGTCTGAACTAAGCAGCCGCGAAGTAGCTGCTGGCCTAAAGCAAGCCCTGGAAAAAGGAACCGAATACGCGGTAAATAAATCGTCGGCCACCAATGGATTTTACAAGAACCCAAAACTTTTTATCCCCTTTCCAAAAGAAGCCGAAAAGGTAAAAAACACCGCTTTGCAATTAGGGCTCGATTCGCAAGTCAATAAATTTGAAGAAACGCTGAATCGTGCTGCCGAAGAAGCAGTGAAAGAAGCAACACCGATTTTTGTCAATGCCATTACCTCCATGACCATAAACGATGCGTTTGCTATACTAAAGGGCGGAGATAATGCCGCTACGACTTACCTGCGGCAGTCCACTGGCAATGAGCTTCAGGCGCTCTTCGAGCCAAAAGTATCTGATGCTATCGAAAAAGTAGAACTCACAAAGTACTACTCCCCGCTGGCTTCGGCTTACAATACGGCTACCATGCTAAGCGGTGGCGAAGAAATAAATCCCGATCTCACCGATTACGTCACAGAAAAGTCAATTGACGGCCTCTTCGTTTTAATTGCCGAAGAGGAAAAGAAAATCAGGGAAAACCCGGCGAATCGGGTTACCGATTTGCTCAAAAAAGTTTTTGGCTCTGCCGAAGCGGCAGAGTGAAGCAAAGCGATTGCCTATCGCTAACAATACCTTGCTCATAAATTGAGCAAACCCATTTCGTATCGCCTGATCTCGCAGGTACATTTAGCACACAACAAATGGCGTGTTTTAAACGTAGTATGAGTAAATGAACACCAAAGAAATAGACGCATTAATCAATTTAATCGACGATCCCGATGAGGAGATTTACAACCGGGTGCGCGAAAAAATTGTGTCTTACGGTGAAGAAGTCATTCCGCAGCTCGAAAACATTTGGGAACTCAACTCATTTGGGATAGAGTTTCAGCAGCGCATCGAAGATATCATCCACATCATTCAATTCGATTCGGTTTACAGTTCGCTTGGCAGGTGGGCAAAAGACGGCGGGAAAGATTTATTTGAAGGTGCGATGATGATTGCCCGGTATCAATACCCCGACCTCGATGAAGCGGAAGCGAAAAACGAGCTTCAGAAAATCAGGCAGGATGTTTGGCTCGAAATAAACGACGAGCTTACCGCTCTGGAAAAAATCAAGGTTTTCAACCACATCATTTTCGATGTGCACGGCTTCAGGGGAAACAAAAAGAATTTCCACGCCGCCCAAAACTCCTACATCAACACCGTTTTAGAGAGCAAAAAGGGAAATCCGCTCAGCTTGAGCATTCTTTATATTGTAATTGCCGATAGCCTGGGCATTCCCATTTACGGGGTGAATTTGCCAAACCATTTTCTCCTGGCCTATTTAGACAAGTACAATTTAATGCGTTTCATCGATGGAAGTTTCGACCCCAATGAAGAGGGCAACGATGTGCTCTTTTACGTGAACGCTTTTAGCAAGGGCACCATCGTTCACAAATCTGAAATTACGGCTTACCTCGAACAGTTAAATCTGGAAAAGAAACCCGAATTCTACAACCCCTGCGACAACGTCACGATCTTAATAAGGCTATTAAATAATTTGGTTTATTCCTACGACCGTTTGGGGTATCCCGAAAAAGTAAGGGAGCTCCAAAAGCTTCACGAAAGTGTGGCCGCACACACTAACCAAACGCTATCCTAAAAAAGGATCTTTTTAATCGTTAGCAGAACGATTTTCAAATCTTCCACCGCACTTTTTTTATCGATGTACTGGAGGTTGATCCGAATTTTCTCGGGCATTATTTGGTCGATGTAAGTTTTGTGTGGATCGCTGCTTTGGGCAATCAGGTCATTTTCATCGAAAAACTGAATGGACGCATAATCTGTTATGCCCGGCTTTACGGTGAGTACTTTTCGCTGGCCGGGGCTGTAGAGGGCGACGTACTCGGGAACTTCAGGCCTTGGTCCTACCCAGTTCATTTCTCCTTTTAAGACATTAATCAATTGGGGTAGCTCGTCAATTTTAAACTTTCTGAGAAAATGTCCCACCCGCGTAATCCGCGGATCTCGGCTACCAATTGTTAGCTTTCCGGCTTTATCGCTTAGCGGCTTCATGGTTCTGAATTTCACCAACCCGAAAGGCACACCGTTTTTCCCAACACGGGTTTGGATGTAAAAAGGACTTCCGGGAGAGTCTACCGAGATGGCCACAACCAACACCAGCAAAAGAGGGCTCAGAAGAATTAAACCGAGAAGTGCAAACAGGCGACCCATTTGGGGAAATTAAGCATTCAAAACATCTTCTACCGCATCGCTCACCGCGTGGACTACTTCGAGCACCTGCTCATCGCTTAGATTGTAGTACAGCGGAAGGCTTATCTCTGATGCGTACTGCGCGAAAGCGTTGGGGTAATCATCCATATTGTATCCCATATTTTTGTATGCGGTAAGCATAGGCAATGGAATAAAGTGCACGTTTACGGCAATGTCTCTTTCGGCAATTTTCTGAATTGCAGCATCGCGCTGTTCTTCGGTAATTCCGGCAATCCGAAGTTGGTATAAGTGATACGATGTCTCTTTATTTTCGTCGGTGAATTGCGGAACTACCGCCCAGGGCTTGTCTGCAAAACCACGGTTGTAAAGTGCGCAAATTGCCTTTCGCCTCGGCAGCGATTCGGATTCGTAACGGCCAAATTCCACTAATCCGATGGCGGCCTGAATATCGGTCATATTGCATTTGTACCCGGGAATGGTCACGTCGTACTTCCATGCACCCTTTTGGGTTTTTGCCAGTGCGTCTTTGCTTTGGCCGTGCAGACTCATCAAATTGAGCAAGCGGTACATTTCATCGTGGTCGAAGGTGTCGGGTAAATTCAGGCAAATCGCTCCCCCTTCCGCGGTAGTCAGATTTTTCACCGCGTGAAAAGAAAAACCCGTTCCGTCGGCAACTGACCCCAGTTTTTTTCCCTTGTAAGATGCGCCGAAGGCGTGTGCCGAATCTGCCAGGAGCATAATCCGACCAAGCTTTTGCTGAAGCTCGTTTTTCGGGTGGAAGATGGTCTTTACTTTCTCGTCTTTTACGATATCCCAAAGCGCGTCGTAATCGCAGGGAAAACCGGCGATATCAACGGGAATAATCACTTTGGTGCGCTCGGTAATCGCTTCGCGAACTTTTTGCGGATCGAGGTTAAAGCCATCCTTCAGCGTATCTACCATCACCGGCGTTGCTCCGCAGTGGATCACCACATTTGCCGTGGCGCAGTAAGTATAAGCCGGAATAATCACTTCGTCGCCCACTCCTATTCCATACCACCGCAAAACCAGCTCTATTCCGGCCGTAGCCGAGTTGAAGCAAATGGTTTTTTTGGCGCCGGTGTATGCGGCAATCTCCTTCTCAAATTTCTTTGTTTTCGGGCCGGTGGTAATCCAACCCGAAAGCAGGGTATCCGCAACTTCATCTACAACTTTCTGGTCCATCCTGGGCGGAGAAAAGGGAATCATATTCTTCTTTTTTATGAGCCCAAATGTAGGCAATCGACGGGGAATGTATTGATCGTTAGAGTCAGTATATAAAGTCCCGATAGCTGGGTTGCGATTCGCGAGGTTTACGTTCCCGCGATAGCAAAGCTTGGGAGTTTCAAACCGCTAAAGAGCCGAACCCGTTTGGTGCTTCATGCTTCGTTTAAGCGGGATTTTATTTTAAATCCCTGAAGACTAAGAGCGCAGGATTACTCCGTTCGCGCAGGCTTTTGCACAGGCTAGTCGTGAGATCATGCACTTCGTTTACTTAGTTACAAATCCTGCGCAGCGTCGGATTACTCCATTCGCGCAGGCTAGGGCACAGTCTAGTCGGGAGAACCCCCGGAGCAAGTCCGGGGTTTGTTGCAAATCTGCAACAGAAACTAAAACCGTTTCAAAAAGGAAGGGTTTTTATCCAACTACAAACCATCCTCCGCAACGTAGTGCTTCGCAGGATTTACCTTCGGTGAGAACCCCCGGAGCAAGTCCGGGGTA
>JAIVHP010000429.1 GCA_020201045.1 Flavobacteriales bacterium | reverse complement strand
GCGGTAGCGCCCGTACTCCCGTTGCTCCAATTGTAGGTACCACTTTGGCTATTGGTGGCTGTAAGTTCCGCTTCATAAGGGTCGCAGCTTACAATATCAAACGAGATGGAAGGGGGATCTACAGGGGCCGATACCGTAACGGTATCCGCCCCTGTAGATCCTCCTTCCCTTTCGTTTGATATTATAAGTTGCGACCCTTATGAGGCGGAACTTACAGCCACCAATAGCCAAAGTGGTACCTACAATTGGAGCAACGGGAGTACCGGTGCTACCGCCACTGGAAATTCGGGCGGATTGTACGAGGTGTATTTTACCAGCGATGGCGGCTGTAGCAGTTCCAACGAAGTATCCGTGCCCTATTCCCCCGAGGAATATTTGTGGAATTTTCCTTCCGGATGCTTTTGTAAAGCTGAGTTTATTTACCCCGATAGCATTGAGATATGTGGCATCACCAGTGATCCGTATATGTTTGGGCCCACCACCTCTTTTGCATCCTGGAGTTACCAGGTAAATGGGGTTGATGTATTGTCGGGCACCAATTCGCCCCCTACCGGGGTGTTTCCCTATATTGCGCCCGATAGTGTAAACCTGATTTTAGACAACGGGTACTGCGAAGTGATCAGCGATGCGATGTACGTCAGTACGGAATGTCCGGATTCGGTTCCGCAGGGTATTATCTCCAATCCAGACGCCATTCTTCCCGATGCGGAAAACGATGTATTCAGTCAAAACACCGGCGAGTTGGATCCGGAAATTACCCTGGTTCCAAACCCCGCTGCCAATCAAACCCGCATACACTACCGCGGGAATGGCAGCGAGAGCCCAAAAACCATTGAAGTGTACGATTTGACGGGGAGAAAAGTCCGTAGCCTGAGGCTCCAAAACCAGGCCGGAAGCATTCTTCTGGACCTGGGAAGCTTCGTTGGTGGAATTTACCAGGTATGCCTCCGGCAAGATGGGCGTATTGCTGCCCAAAGTAAACTCTCTGTAACTCCGTAATATGAAATACCATCCGGTGCACCGGATGGTATTTTTTTTACTAAAAAATTATCGCCATGAAAAAATTGATACGCACCTTAATCGTTCTCATCTTTTCCCCCATCATCATCTTAGCCCAACCCGACTGGCAATGGGGGCAGGAAGTACGGGTAAATGCCAGAGACATCGCAGTAGACCATTTGGGAAACTCCTACGTCACCTGGTCCCTCCAAAACTCCTATACCCTGGAGGGGGAGGTATTTGTAAGCAACGGGCCAAGCGATGCGGCCCTGACCAGTTTTGACTGCGATGGAAATCACCGGTGGACCAAAATTATTGGTGGTTCGAGTGGGGATGTGCCCTGGGGACTGGGCACGGATACTCTGGGCGGAGTGTATGTTGCCGTTAATGCAAATGGCGCCCGCCTCCAAGATTATGATATTGATATGGATGCCGATACTACCCTTTCGGCAGGACAAAGAGCTCTTCTTTTAGTGAAATACAATACTGAAGGAGAATTACAATGGTCTCGTTTGCCTGAAGATTCGGTTATTTTTAATCTTCCCGATGATTTGCAAATAGGCGCAGCGATTGGATTAGATGTCGCCCCAAACGGCGATTCGTATGTTTATAGTAGGTTGTTTCCTGGAACTTATGGAAATGGGGCATTTGAGGCAACATTTGAAGCTACCCTGCAAGGGGGAGAAGATATATACGCACTAACTTACAACAGCGAAGGAATCTGCACGGGCGGCGTACATTTTGATATTTGGTACGATGGTGGCTTATTAGCGAAAAGCGAAATCATACGCGATCACTACACCGGTCGGTTTTATCTATCCGGTTACCTCAATACCGATAATGATGTTTTTATCTTCGGCGGCGAGCAGGTTACGGCAGAAAACTACGTGGTGCAATTTGATAACGAGGGGGAAGTGGATTGGGTGGTGTCTATGGATGACATTGGTATTTATGATTCCCAGTTTATTGGAAAACCATCCGCAGATGAATTTGGAAATGTTTACGTGACGGGGAACTCCGGAAGTGTAGCTTTTGCTACAAACGCATCAACCAGTAGTGGCAATACCGGAAAAACCACGGCATACACAAATAATAAAGTTGTTGTTGCAGGACACTGGGGTAGCCAGTTAATCTGGGGAGACATTGAAGAAGACGATACGGATGAGGGTAGCCAGGGTTTTGATGCTTTTTTAGCCATTTTTGACGCTGCCGGCAATGGAGAGCCCGAGAGTTTTCACAGCCTGAACAGTTCTCCTCTTGGCTCAGAATCCCCAAACGTTATGACCGCCGACCAGCAAGGCAACTTTTATGTAGGCGGTCAGTTTAGCGGTCAGATTTATACCAGCACCGATACTATATACAACCAAACCGGAGATAACGAAGGGTTTATCGTCAAGTTTGGTACAGACTCCTGCTACTGTCCCTTGCCGGAAGCGCTGTTTACCTACGATTCCATTCCAGATGAAGCCGGTTACACCTTTAACTACTCCGGCACCCAGGATGTAGACAGCGTAACCTGGGATTTTGGAGATGGGCAGACCGGCTCAGGCCTGGAAGTGCAGCATACCTATATCGACAGCGGCGAGTACACCATCTGCGCTACCGCCTACAACGCCTGCGGAACAGACTCTACCTGCACCACCTTTGAAACACAGGGAACGGTAGGCGTAAAAACCATCGCAGGGTTTAAACCCATACAGGTGTACCCCAACCCCACGCGAAACACCCTTACCGTTGTGCATGATACCCCCGGCATCCGGGTATCGGTGCGCAACGCCCTGGGGCAAGAGGTGCAAACCGCCATTTTAAACGCCACCCGCGCCCAAATAGATGTTGGCCAACTCCCACCGGGTCTCTACCTACTCCAACTCACCGATGGAAATAAAAAAGTAGGGTACGCGAGGTTTGTGAAGGAATGAGTGGGTGCTGGTGTGGGTTGAATGCAATAGGCAATAGTGGTGTGGGCGTTCCAGTGGTTTGGGTTTTACGGATTTTGTGGGTTTGAGAGCTGGCGGGGTTCAATTGGCAATGGGCAACCCTGGTGGGGTATTCAAGCTTGTTAGGTTTTTCGGCATTTTAGTGTTTAAGAGCTGGTGGGGGCTGATTTGCAATAGGCAACGCTGGTGAAGGTGCTCGAGCGTATAGGGTTTTTGCGGCATTTTTTGGTTTGAGAGCTGGTGAGGTTTGAATGCAATGGGCAATATTTTGCTGGCGCAAAATGCAATGGCCTTCGGCCGCAATTACCTCCCGTTGGTCGGTGAGCTCGCCTACCTTCGGCAGGCTCGGTTGGCAATAGATTGACCAAAAAGTCCAGTTACGTCAAAAATGCCCATTCTAGAAGAAGAATACTTTATTTCCTCTTGCTCAAAACTCCTGCTGATTTTGCCCCATTACATTCAAAACCCACCAGCCCGAATAGTCACTAACCAACCTAAAACCCCACCAATTCCAAAACCCCACACCAGCGTTGCCAATTGCATTAAAGCCTGCCAGCTCGAATAGTCACTAACCAACCCAAAACCCCACCAATTCCAAAACCCCACACCAGCCTTGCCAATTGCATTAAAAGCCTGCCAACCCGAATAGTCACTAACCAACCCAAAACCCCACCGATTCCAAAATCCCACACCAGCCGTGCCCATTCCGTTTCAAAAGCTAAATGTTCATGGATTTATCTGCTCGGATGGTGGAAAGGGCAGATTTGTGCTGTCCTTTGAAATTGTAAACATCCCTATTCTGAATTCACTTCCCAAAATACTGCAACTGAAAACACTTTTCCTGCTCTGTGGCATATGCCTCGCATTGTTGGCAAGTGGAAGTCACCGTTCGGGAATCAACGTGGAGTACGAGTGCATTGGTGGAAATGAATACATCCTCACAGCAAATGTTTTTCGCGATTGCAACGATGCAGAATTGGTGCCCAATATCAACGTCTTTATCTACTCCACCTGCAACACCGTTGGGTATGTATCTTTTCCGCTGGTTTCTACAGAAGAAGTATCGCAATTGTGTGATGCAGAACTGCCAAACAGTACCTGCAATGGCGGTTTTCAACCCGGGGTCGAGCTCGGTGTTTATCAGTTAACCATAGAGCTTGAACCTTGTGATGACTGGCGCTTTGTGGTCTCAGAACAAAACCGCGATGAAGCGATTTTGAATATCGTAAACCCCGAGCTTTTTACCATCCATGTGGAAGGGTTTTTGAACAATGCCGACGGTACTTGCAATACATCCCCCCAACTCAACACCGTGAATCTGCCATATATCTGTATGGGAAGCCCTTTGTATTACAACCTGGGGTTTGTAGATGCAGATAACGACAGCCTGAGCTATGCATTTGTAGAAGCACAGAGTTCTACCACTCCCCTTAATCCCGAACCGGTAGACTATGGCCCCGGGTATTCTGGAATGGCGCCGATGGAAAATATCGAGATAGACCCGCAAACGGGGCAAATTTACCTGGAGCCGGGAATGATCGGGAAGTTCAATATCGTCGTTGAAGTTTCCGAATACCGCGACGGTGTTCTCGTTGGGAAAGTGGCGCACGATTTTATTTTTATCGTTACGGCATGCCCTACCC
>JAIVHP010000207.1 GCA_020201045.1 Flavobacteriales bacterium | reverse complement strand
TCTCATCCTCCGCCGAATGGCAATGGTGGGCGATGCCATCTCACATGCGGTACTACCCGGCATCGTTGCCGCATACCTGATTTCCAATTCGCGAAATTCGCTTATCATGCTTTTGGGTGCAGCCGTTTTCGGCATGCTTACTACTTTATTGATAGAGCTGTTTTACAAGCGTGCACGCCTTCAGGCCGATGCATCCATCGGGATTACATTCACCTGGCTTTTTGCTATTGGTGTAATTATGGTGAGCCTTTTTTCCGGAAATGTCGATTTAGATCAGGATTGTGTGCTCTACGGCGATATTGCCTATGTGCCCTTTGATTTGATTTACTATAACGAAGCAAATCTCGGCCCTGCACCGTTTTGGCTCCAGTCGGGTAATCTTCTCGGCGTTTTGGCGCTGATTATTTTTGGCTATCGGGGGTTGTTTATCACCAGTTTTGATGCTTCTTACGCTAGAGGCCTCGGCATTGCCACGGGGAGTTGGCACTATGCGCTGATGGCTGCCGTATCGGTAACGGTGGTGTTGAGCTTTAATGCCGTAGGCGCTATTTTGGTAGTGGCGTTTCTGGTGGTCCCGCCCGCCACAGCTTATCTCATTAGCAGGAATCTCAATTCCATGATTCTGCTTACGGTGGTGTTTGGAACGGCTTCGGCAATTTTCGGTTTTTACCTTGCAGACTGGTGGTCGGCGTCTATTTCTGCGGGAATGGCTGTGGCTGCCGGTATTATCTTTATCATTGTGTTTTTGCTCGCAGGATTCAAGAATGCAATTCGGCGCAAAGGGCACCGTAAATCTTTTGAGAAGTATGAACTCGCAGATTGAAGAAAACTATCTAAAAGCCATTTATAAAATCTCACAGGAAGTGAGTGCGCCGGTTAGCACATCCAAGCTCGCCGAAGAGATGGGCGTTCAATCTGCATCGGTGACAGATATGATCAAAAAGCTATCGCAGAAGGAGCTCCTTTCCTACAAAAAATACCACGGCGTTTCGCTGAGCGATAAGGGGAGAAAGGAGGCTGTACGGATCATCAGAAAACACCGGCTTTGGGAAACCTTTTTGGTTGAGAAACTCAGTTTTGGCTGGGGAGAAGTTCACGAAGTGGCAGAGCAACTCGAGCACGTGCGCAGCGAGCAACTGGTAGACCGCCTCGATGCGTTTTTGGACTTCCCGCAGGTCGATCCACACGGCGACCCCATTCCCGACAAGGATGGCGTGGTGCGCCGACAAGCCAATGTGCCGCTCACTTCTTTAAGGCCTGGCCAAAAAGGAATGATCAGCGCCGTTAAACACGATGGGAAAGACCTACTCGATTACCTCGACCGCCACAACCTGGTACTCGGCAACCATCTGGAAGTAGTTGAAATTCTCGATTTCGACGGCTCCATGCAGGTAAAAGTTGCTGGAAAAGAACAGTACGAGGCTTTCAAACAAGCCAGAAAATTGGCCCAACCTTCGGTATTTCCTTTGATAAAGTTCAGGGCTTTTTCCGCATTGGGCTGCTCCCCACTTTCGGAAATGCGCACCACAGTAGTGTTTTTTGAACGGCCCGGATTCAATTTTATCTTCACGCAATACGCCGTGCCATCCGTATCCCAGTAAAATTGGATGAATTCATCGGGAATGATTTCTCCCACCCGAACCGGATAAGCTCCTTCAAATTCGGGAAATTCCCACATGAGTAGTGCTTCCGTTTCCATCCTTCCCGAACTTTTGGAGATGAAATAATTCGTCATCTGGGATGGATCGACGATGGCTTCAAAAACGTCGTGCGTTGGTTTTGAAATTTGAATGGATGCGCTGACTTCTGTTGGGTTCATTTTTGACGATTTTAAGTCATGCAGAGTATTGATATAATTTACAGAGCTAATTTAGCCTTCAAAATCAGACAATTACTCCTTCTCCCTGATACTTTCGTAGAAAGTCCGGACAAAAATCATAATCATTTGGCCAATATATCCCCCGCCCATTTTCATAGAGCTTTACCTTTCGAAAAAAGGCATCATCAGAAAGTGGTTTTGTCAGGTCGTCATTTCCGATAAAAGAACTGAAGTCAATGGTCTTTTCAGACTGATCACTGAAAAGAAAATGAATTCTTTTATCATTCAAAATGGTAAAATCGGATATACTGATCATTGCGGTTTTATTAAGCTAAAGGTTCAATTTTGTTCAATGTTTTATGGACTTTAGCCTTTTCCCAATTCGCGATAAGCTCATCGCGATGTTCGCTTGCCCACTCCAGTGTTAAAGTCCATGCTCTTTTAGGTAATTCTCCTTCCAATATTTCTAATGTTCTAATGTCAATTAGAGCTTCTTTATCCTGATAAATCGCATGAAAATGCGGCGGATTGTGGTCGTTGTAGAACATGCGGATGATAATCCCATAGAATCTACTTATTTCAGGCATAGTTCAACTCTTTGTTCACAACCAAATTTAAGGATTATTTAAGTTCGGCGCATGCATAATCCTGTTGCCATTCCACACATCTACCACCTGCGCCGCTTCCCAGCCAATCATCGCCGTTTTACGTGTGGTGCCCCAGCGGTATCCGCCCAGCAGTCCGCCCGATTGAATCACGCGGTGACAGGGAATCAGGTAGGCAATTGGGTTTTTACCGATGGCAGTTCCCACGGCGCGAGATGCGTTAGGCGATCCAATATTATGTGCCACAGTCGCATAAGAGGATAAACGTCCAATCGGAATCTGGAGCAGGGCTTCCCAGACTTTGAGCTGAAAAGGGGTGCCTTTGAGATGGAGTTGAAGCGTTTTGGTTTCTTTTCGGCTATGAGCTCCCCTGTCGTCGGAGAAAACCTGAAGAGCCCGATCGTGGAGCGCAGCACCACCCTTTTCAATCCGGGCATGTAGAAACTGTGTGCGCAACTGCCCTAGAGCTTCCGTTTCACTTTCGGCGAAAGCCATAAAACAAACGCCACGCGGTGTTGATGCGATGCCCATTTTCCCGAAAGGGCTATCGAAACAGGAAAATTTGATTTTCAAATCTGCTCCGCCGTTTTTGTATTCACCGGGAGTCATCCCTTCGATGTTTATAAAGAGATCGTGCAGCCGACCGGTGCCGGAAAGGCCCGATTCGTGCGCTGCCTGAAACAGCGTGGCTTGTGGCTCGCGCAGCATAGACCTGGCGTGTTCGATACTGATATACTGGAGAAATTTTTTTGGGCTCACCCCGGCCCAATTGCTAAACTCCCGCTGAAAATGAAATGGACTCAGATGCACATGTGCCGCCACATCATCGAGATTTGGCTGGGCGCGGAAATTCCGGCCGATAAAATCGATGGCCTGCGCAATGCGATCGAAGTGATACGAGTCTGTTGACTTCATAGAATCAAAAGTAGAGAAGGTGAAGAAAAGGAAAAACCCGAAACTTGCTGTAAATGAACACTCGCTCAATTCAATGGGTTTTTCCAGTTCTCGATAGGCACGACGTCACAAACCGCGTAAAGATTGCAACTCTGATATTGCGTGTCAGGTCGAGTAATTCCACTCCCATATTTGGCTTTTAGCCCCGGCGATAGATCGAGTGGTCTGAGCCGGATTTCAAAATCGAATTAAAAAAAACCTTATATTAGAAGGCGCGACATTCAAAAATCGTAGAAAAAAGGCGCGTGAGAGTGAAGAAGAGACGGAATTAGAGAAAATTGTGACCGTAAATAATACAGACCGCTATAAGGCATATTACCTAGAGCGGTTCTGACTTTGACGATAAAAATTACTTTTAAAAGTATGTCCGATACATTTCGTTTGTAATACAAATCATCTAACCAAAACCGCTTACTCATGGAGCATACATACACACTCTCAACCCTTGCCATTCTATTCCTGGGAATCCCAGTCCAATACACCACCTCCCCACAACTCTCCGGAGCGACCACGCAGTGGGTAGGTCTGTTTGGTGCCAGTGTTGATCCCGCAGCGGGTCCGTATACGAATGCAACCTTTGATAGCTTCAACGCTTATATTTTCGCTACC
>JAIVHP010000428.1 GCA_020201045.1 Flavobacteriales bacterium | reverse complement strand
GCCGGAATTTTCCGCGGATATCAGGGTATGATAGAAGGAGATATCGAAGAGCTGACAGCGCGCTCGGTAAATCACATTCTTCAGCGCGGCGGGACAATTCTAAAATCTGCGCGAAGCAAAGACTTTATGCAAAAGGCCGGGCGCGAAAAAGCCTATGAAAAGCTCATGTCAAACGGGGTTGATGCCTTAGTTGCAATTGGTGGTGACGGTTCTTTTACGGGCGCTCATATTTTTAACAAAGAATTTGACTTTCCCATTATTGGCGTGCCGGGTACAATAGATAACGACCTGGCCGGAACAGACTTTACCATTGGTTTTGATACCGCCTTAAATACGGTAATTGATGCGGTAGATAAAATTCGCGATACTGCAGCTTCGCACAACCGTCTGTTTTTTGTTGAAGTAATGGGTCGCGATGCTGGTTTTATAGCTGCCCAGGCCGGAGTGGCTTCGGGAGCCTTGGCCATACTTATCCCCGAAAGGGAAATGACCATTGATGCGCTTGTCGAAAAACTGAACGATGCCCGAAGGCACAATAAATCATCGAGCATTGTAATCGTGGCCGAAGGAGGTAAAAGCGGTAATGCTGCAGAAATAGCCAAGAAAGTTGACGAACAGGCGCCGTATTACGAAACGAAAGTTACCATACTGGGGCATATACAGCGGGGTGGAAGCCCATCTTGTTTCGATAGAAATCTGGCCAGTCAGTTGGGTGTTGCTGCCGTAGAAGGGCTGCTCGCCGGCAAGCGCGATTGTATGGTAGGTATGATCAACCGGCAGGTAGTTTTCACTCCATTTGAAGAAGCTATTTCAGACAAAATTACCATCGACCCTGAAATGCTTCGAATTGCTGATATTCTCTCCATTTAGGAGTTCACTTTATTCTAAAATCAAATATGCTTTTAATTGCTGATAGCGGATCTACAAAATGTGATTGGAGACTTGTAGCCGAAGATAAAACATACCGCGAATTTAAATCGATGGGGTTCAATCCCTATTTCCACGACGAAGCTTTTATAGAACAGGAGCTTGAGAAGAACTCCGATCTTATGGCTTACGCCGAAAAGGTAACGGCTATCTTTTTTTACGGGGCGGGATGCTCATCTACAGCGCTCAAAAGAATCGTAGATCGCGGGTTGTCGCGGGTTTTTACCAAGGCGCAAATATACGTAGACCACGATCTTGTGGCAGCTGCTTTTGCCGTATACGAAGATGAACCGTGTATATCGTGCATTCTCGGTACCGGTTCGAACTCCTGCCATTTCGATGGCGACATTGTAAGAGAAGAAGTGCCCGCTCTCGCTTTTATTCTGGGCGATGAAGGAAGCGGAAGCTACTTTGGAAAAAAGGTGCTCGCAGACTTTCTCTACAAGAAGCTACCGGAAAGCTTACACAACGAACTAAAAGAAAAATACGGTCTTACCAAAGATGTGATTATGGATCGGGTATACATGAAACCCAACGCCAACGTGTACCTCGCATCTTTTATGAAAACCATCTCACAATTTAAAGACGAGCCATACGTGAAGGAGATGATTGTAAATGGCTTTATTCACTTCCTCGAAAATCACGTGAATTGCTACCGTGACGCTTCAAAAGTGAAAACGCATTTCATTGGCTCTGTCGCTTACTACCACTCCGATCTTTTAAAAGAAGCCGCCGGGAAGTGCGGGGTAACCGTGGGAAAAATATTGAAAAAACCCATCGACGGCTTGTACGATTACCACATAGCGCATTACTTCGCTAAAATTCCCTTTAGAGTTTAAGGTATGGGCAATATCAAATCATGTCTATTCGATTTAGACGGCGTTATCGTAGACACTGCAAAATACCACTACAAGGCGTGGAAAAGGCTTTGCAATGAGCTGGGGTTTGATTTAACCATAGACGAAAACGAAAATTTAAAGGGAATCAGCAGGGCCGAATCGCTCGATATTCTGCTAAAAAAAGGCAATGTGCGTCTCAGCGACGAGAAAAGAGAGATGTACATGGAGCGAAAGAATAATTGGTACCTGGAGTACGTAGAGCAGATGAGTCCGGGTGAAGCCCTGCCCGGATCACTCGATTTTTTGAAAGCCTGCAAGGATGCAGGGTATAAAGTAGCACTTGGTTCCTCCAGCAAAAATGCCCTCCGCATTCTTGAAAAAATTGATGTGCTCCATTTATTTGATGCGGTTATAGACGGCACCAAAGTATCTAAGGGCAAACCAGACCCCCAAACGTTTACGCTTGGAGCCGAAGCCACCAAAGCGCACCCCTCAGAGTGTGTGGTTTTTGAAGATTCAATCGCCGGTATAGAAGCCGGCATTGCCGGGGGGATGTACACAGTAGGTGTTGGCGACCCCGAAACCCTGGAACGAGCAAATCTTGTGATTTCCGGATTTGAAAATGTTGGCCTCGAAATTTTTGAAAAGTTTTAGCCTTATGAAAAGGCACTACGAAGAAGATCCCTGGAAGATTATTGAAGACGGTTTCCATCCGGAAATGCAAAAATCTTCTGAAAGTATTTTTAGCCTTGGCAACGGCAGAATGGGCCAACGCGCAAATTTTGAAGAAAACTACTCCGGCCC
>JAIVHP010000206.1 GCA_020201045.1 Flavobacteriales bacterium | reverse complement strand
GAACCCCTTCCCGAAAAGGTAGAAGGACTTTACAGCGGAGTTTACTCGAGAGAAATGCTGACTCGAAACGTGGAAGCCTGGCAGAACCTATTCAATGGAACATCACGCGAAGGCGTGAACGGTCCGGGTTTAGACGATTACCTCAATTATTTGGGAACGGAGTTTGAGCCGGGAATGCCGCTACAGGAAGAGATCAATAACCGGTTCGATTTGGTTTTGAATCAAACCGAAACCCTCTCGCCCAATTTGGCTGAAGCCGTTGTAAACCAACAAAACCAGGCCCTTGAAGTTTTTGACGAAATGCAAAGGGTGGTGGTGCTGCTTAAAGTAGATATGACTTCGGCACTGGGAATTCAGATTACTTACGCCGACAATGACGGAGACTAAAAACGCTTTTCAAAAGGCGATTGGTTATATGCGAAGCCACGAAGGGATATCACCCCTCGTGGTTTTTCGCATTGTTTTCGGCCTGATGATGTGCGGTGCGGTTGTTCGCTTTTGGGCAAACGGATGGATCGCTACACAGTACATTCAGCCCGATTTCTTTTTTTCATACCAGTTTTTCTCCTGGGTAAAACCACTCGGAGACCCGGGCACTTATATCCTCTTCGCCATTTGCGGAATAGCCGCCTTCTTTATTGCAATCGGTCTTTTCTACCGCTTTTCGGCGGCGGTGTTTTTCTTGTCTTTTACCTACATCGAATTGATGGACAAGACCAATTACCTCAACCACTACTACTTTGTGACGTTGGTGGCCTTTCTGATGATTTTCATTCCCGCTCACCGGTCGTTTTCACTCGATGTAAAGTGGAGAAACATGGCACCACTCAAGCATGTTCCGCGGATTTTTCGCCACCTGCTTATCTTTCAACTCGGCGTGGTGTATTTCTACGCCGGTTTGGCAAAACTCAACAGCGATTGGCTTTTTCTGGCTCAGCCCATGGATATTTGGCTCAAGGCTTTTGGGCACTGGCCGCTTATCGGAGACTTGATGGACAACCGAATTACCGCCTACGCCTTTAGTTGGGCCGGGGCCATTTACGATCTCTCCATTCCTTTCCTGCTCTACTTCAGCCGAACACGACCCCCGGCCTATATCGCCGTAATTGTATTTCACGTGGCCACTGCCGTGCTCTTCCCCATCGGCATGTTTCCATTTGTAATGATTGGCGCCACATTGGTGTTCTTCCCACCGAAATTTCACGACCGCATTTTAGCTCGCTTCGGAAGAAAAACCGCATCCATTTCACCCATCGCGCGAATAAATTTGCCTAAGCGAATCCTGGTCTTTGTGGGAATTTATGCGATCCTTCAGTTGGCTATCCCCTTCAGGCACATCCTGCAGCCCGGAGAGCTTTTTTGGCACGAGCAAGGGTATCGATTTAGTTGGCGGGTAATGCTCATGGAAAAGGCGGGAGCCGCTTTTTTCTACGTGCAGCAAAATCCGCAATCGCGCCCCATGGAAATCAGAAATGCCGATTACCTCACGCCCAATCAGGAGAAAATGATGGCCACCCAGCCGGATATGCTGATTGAGTACGCCCATTTACTAAAGCGAAAATTTGAAGAAAAAGGCCTGCAAAATCCGAAGATCACTGCAAAAGTTTTTGTGACCCTAAACGGGCGTCCGAGCCGGCCTTTTATCGACCCCAATGCAGATCTGGCCGCCCTAAGCATTCACGGTTCCCATTCCCAAATCCCATTACTTCCCTTCGACGATGAGATTAGCGGCCTGTAGCATAGCACTTTTTATGTGGTTGGCTCCCGCTTTCGCGGAAGCACAGGAACGGCTCGCGTTTACGATTGCAGATCCCGATGGAGAAATGCTAAAAGGAGTGGAAGTTTACTTGGAACCGGAAGGTGAATTCAAAAAAACCGATCGGGATGGAAAGGTTGTTTTCACCGCTGCATCGGGACAAAAAAAAGTATCGTTTTTCTACGCCGGATACCAAAGTATGGTAAGGTCTATCGAGCTATCATCCGACCTTTCGGTAGATATAACTCTGCTGCCATTCCAAAAAAATCTCACCGAGGTAGTTGTGGAGAACGATGAAACGCGAAACTTCGGACTGCGTAGCATGAAGAGCATCGAAGGGATGGCCATATATGCCGGCAAGAAAAATGAAGTGCTAATCCCCGATGAAATCAACGCCAACAAAGCCGCAAACAACGCCAGGCAGGTTTATGCCCGCATTCCCGGAGTAAACGTTTGGGAAAGCGATGGAGCGGGAATTCAGTTGGGAATCGGAGTTCGCGGATTGAGTCTTATTACACCCCGCCTATGGAAGCCATAGAGCGAATTGAGTTTGTACGCGGAGCCGCCTCACTTCAATACGGCACCCAGTTTGGCGGGATGATGAACTTCAAGCTAAAACAAGGCTCCGAAAACAAGCCTTTTGAGTTTACAACCAGGCAAACGGCGGGCAGCTATGGCTTGTACAACAGCTTCAACAGCATTGGCGGCTCAAAGGGAAAAATCAATTACTACGCCTTTCACCAATACAAACGCGGGGATGGGTGGCGCGAAAATTCGGGTTTTGAAGTGCAAACAGCACACGCGAGGTTGGCCTTGGCCCTTTCGGAAAACTGGACCATCTCTGGCGAATACACGCACATGAGTTATCTGGCGCAGCAGCCCGGTGGATTAACCGACGAAGTCTTTGATGAAAATGCGCGTCAATCTCTTCGCGATAGAAATTGGTTTAAGGTAAACTGGAACCTCGCCGCCGTGAAATTGAAAGGAGAAATTTCCAATAAAACGGCTGTAGATCTTCGGGTTTTTGGTTTGATGGCCGAGCGCCAGGCGCTGGGTTTTTTGGGTCTTCCCAACCGGGGCGACGATCCGGATTCTCCCCGCGATCTGATAAGGGGAAAGTTTGAAAATATCGGAGCCGAAGGCCGTCTGCTACACCGGTTCACCCTGGCGGGGAAACGAAATATCGCGCTGATTGGTTTTCGCGCTTACCGCGGAAATACCGACTCTAAACAGGGCCGTGCAAACGCCAACGACCGCCCCGAATTTTACTACCAAAATATCGATGCGCTCGAAGGGTCAGATTACCAGTTCGACAATATGAACTACGCCATTTTCCTGGAAGACGTTTTTTACATCTCCGACCGCATGACCATAACTCCAGGGCTGCGGATGGAGTTTATCGACACCCGTGCTGACGGCTACTACACCAGCACCGTTACCGACCAGGTGGGCAACGTGATTGAGCGAATCGAAACGCCGGAAGAAAGGGCCCGGTCCAGAAATTTCGCGCTGGCGGGAATAGGCTGGAGTTTTAAAATGACCGAAACGGTAGAAGTGTACGCCAATTACTCGCAAAACTACAGGGCGATCAACTTCAGCGATATTCGAATTCAAAACCCTTCCCTGCGAATAGACCCCAACATTCGCGACGAGCGGGGCTTCAACTCCGACCTGGGATTTCGCGGCGGAACTAAGCGCTTCCACTACGATTTAAGCGGGTATTACCTCAGGTACCAAAACCGCATCGGCGCCATACAGCGGCGCGACCCGGAAACATTTCAGTTTTACCGGCTGCGGACAAACATTGCAGATTCCTACGCCATCGGGGCAGAAGGTTATCTGGAAGGCGTGATTTACAGCAGCGAAGACAAGGAGAAATGCACCATCTCGGCATTCGCCAACGCGTCTTTTACCGAAGCGCGATACACCGCCCCCAATGACAACGCCGTCGACGGAAATCGCGTAGAGCTCACCCCGCAGTACACCGTTCGGTCGGGTTTGCGCGGCAAATTCTCCGACTTTTCAGTCACTTTGCAGATTAGCAGGGTAGCCGAGCAATTTACCGATGCCACCAATGCCGTTTCCACGCCGAGCTCCATAAACGGTGTGATTCCGGCTTACACCGTGGCGGATTTTTCGGCTGCTTATCAGTGGAAGCGCTACCGGCTTGAATTTGGCGTAAACAACTTCACCGACGAAAGGTATTTCACGCGGAGGGCAGTTGGCTATCCCGGCCCGGGCATCATCCCCTCCGACGGAATTGGCGGATATATCACCGTTGAAGCGCGGTTTTAGATCGGTTTTTCGGAGATGTTCACACCTATGGTGGTGTTTATGCATCTGCGGAATGCGCTGTTGTATTATTCGGTTTTGTATTATCCTTTACCACCAAGCCCCGCAAACCATTCCGGGTCTGCAGCAACGTAACCTGACAGGTTTCTTTTAACCTGTAAGGTTTTAGCTAAAAGCATCACAAGCGGTTTCCTTTTTGTAACTGAAAATTTGCAGCCATTTGAAAGCTTTTAAAGCGCGCCGATCGCTTTGAATTTCCGAGACCTTACAGGTTCTTGAAAACCTGTCAGGTCAGGGGGTGCGAACAGGTGGAATATGAATGAAGCTGGTAGAAACCAAATTCTACTAAGCATCGCAAACCACTCCGGGTTTGCAGTAGCGTAACCTGACAGGTTTCTTTTAACCTGTCAGGTTTGAGCTTAAAAAACCACCAGCGGTTTCCTTTTTAAAGCTGAGAAATATGCAGCCTTTTGAAAGCTTTAAAGCGCGCCGATCGCTTTGAAGTTCCGAGACCTTACAGGTTCTTGAAAACCTGTCAGGTCAGGGTACGCGAACTGGTGATGAAAAAAGAAATGAGCAGCTTTGGGCTCTGCGCACTCTGCGATAAACTTTGCGCACTCTGCGTGAAATGCGCTATGGGTGTCAGGTACACGCAAAGCACGCGAAGCTTTTGCCCCGCCGAAGGGCGGAGGTGCGCAGAGATCTCCGTGCCGCCACAGCGTAATGGAGTTTGTGTCTCTAATTTGATTCTCGATAAACCCCGCCATTTGCTTTTGCAGCGTAACCTGACAGGTTTCT
>JAIVHP010000205.1:1140-6462 GCA_020201045.1 Flavobacteriales bacterium | reverse complement strand
GCAATATTCGCAATGTCGGCTACTTCAATCCAGTTCACCTGGTTCAAACCTTTTCGCATCCAAACTTCACAATAAAAGCCGTTTAAGGCGTAGAGATGCACATCGAAAGATCCAAAGTTTCGCGATTTCACATACTGCCCGCGTTCTTCAACATATTTCAACCGGCGGTTTAAATCTAATTTTTGAAAATGAGCTATGGACTCCATGCTTTTATTAAATGTTTGAGATCGAAATTTGTTTTATAAGGTTACCCATTTAAATCGCGAACAAGGTTTTGATCCGTTTTTTACGCAAGACAAGAGAATTCTGGTGTTTGGCTCCGCGCTCTGCAAAACCAAACCTGGGCCGCATATAAAGGAATAAAAAAAGCACCGAGAACGCAGAGAAAATGGACAAGCAGGGCGTGTTTTGCCGAGAACACTGAGGCGTGCAAGCACGCTGTGAGAACTTGTAAAGAGAAATCTTCTCGGGTATCTCACTGATCGCACGCGATCCTTCTTTGAGCATTTCGCGAAATCCCGAACTCGTTTCGGGGTAAGCGAAGCAATCCCGAACTTGATTCGGGGCTCTGTGCACCTCCGCCATGCGGCGGAGTCCCAGTTTCTGCGTTAATCAAACGCTACCTTCTTAAAAATCCTTTTTTTTAAAACTTGCGATCTAGACAAGTATCCCTATTGTTTTATTCTCCTATCTCTATGCGCACCACATCGTTTTCGCGCAGACCGAGCAAATCGGTAGCTCCGCCCCCACTCCCTTCTACTCCCCTGTTAATGGCAATTTCCAAATACCCGGCACTGGTAAAGAGCGCAACGATTTCCCCCTGCGGCACTTCATTATAAGCACGCGAAATACTGGTGATTTCACTCGAGCTTTTGCGCAAAACGATTCGGAAAGGTTGATTCTTCACTTCGTCTTCAAAAAGGCTGCGTGTAATATTGGTAATTACGTTTCCGTAAGAATCGACATAAATTACCGTTCCGCGAATATTCTCGTGTTCGATAACCGGGTTTATAGTTGGCCGGTGCTTGTAGTCATCCTGGCTTGCACCGATTTCTTCAAGAGATTCTCCACCTGCAATTCGCGCCGCTAAAGGAACCAGAATTGTTTTGGTGGGAAAGCTCAGGTCTTCATCGTATCGGCGGGTTGATCGTCAAGCAATATCGAAAAAAAGCCGTTATCGCTGCCGATAAAATACTGGCCATTCACCACGACCACCGCATATGGGGTTTCGGCTCGCCAGTCGCTGTCTACACTGATAATGTGGATGGCTCCTTCGGGGAATTCTCTCCAAACATTTTTGAGTACAAAGGCAGCTTTTGCCATATCAAATGGCGCGATATGATGTGAAATATCCACCCAGTGAATATTGGAAATGCTGCGAAAGGCCGCGGCCTTTAACGCCGCCAGGTAATAATCTTTGGTGCCTAAATCTGAAGTGAGCGTAATTACGTTCATGTAATTTTTAGAAGGGGCTTCAAAGCAATTTTTACGTGGAAATATTCCTTATTTTCGACCTCAAAAGTAAGTAAATTCCATTACCGCAAAACAGAATGCGAATTTGGTATAAACACAATAGACTTAGGTATTGAGCGAAAGAATAATTGCCATAGAATCAGTTGACCCCAGGGAAATTCTCGGGGTAAACAACAAGAAATTTCAATTTATCATCAAGCACTTCCCAAAGCTGAAAATTATTGCCCGTGGCAATATGCTCAAAGTCATTGGCGAAGAAGATGAAATAGATCAGTTTGAAGGGAAGGTCGACCTTTTTCTGGAGCACCTGCAGAAGTACAACACCCTCACCGAAAACAATATTGAGCGACTCCTCGAAACCGATGGTAATTCGCTGATGGACGACGACGGTGGCAATACGGTTTTAGTACACGGAAACAGCGGAATTCAGGTAAAGGCGAGAACCGTAAATCAACGTCGAATGGTAGAATCTTCGAACGATTGCGATATGGTATTTGCCGTTGGCCCTGCGGGAACAGGAAAAACCTACACTGCTGTTGCCCTGGCCGTAAGAGCTTTAAAGCGGAAAGAAGTGAGAAAAATTATTCTCACCAGGCCCGCCGTGGAAGCCGGTGAAAACCTGGGCTTTTTACCGGGCGATTTAAAAGATAAACTAGACCCCTATCTGCAGCCGCTCTACGATGCGCTTCGCGATATGATTCCCCCCGAGCGACTCCGCGACTTTTTGGAAGCGGGAACGATACAGATTGCCCCACTCGCTTATATGCGCGGTAGAACTCTTGACAAGGCATTTGTGATTTTAGACGAAGCCCAAAATGCGACTGTAGCTCAAATGAAAATGTTTCTCACCCGGATGGGGCAGTCGGCGCGGTTTATCATAACCGGCGACCTTACGCAAATAGATTTACCGAAAAAGCAATCTAGCGGATTGGCGTTTTCGATTAAAAACCTCGAAAAAATTAAGGGAATTGGTTTTGTTTACCTCAACGAAAACGATGTAATCAGGCACCCGCTGGTCAAAAAAATCATCCAGGCATTCGATAAAGATCAAAAAGACGAAAAATGACGAAACCGCTCGTAGAATCCGAACTTGAAATTCCAGGTCAAACCGCCGTATACCATGGAAAAGTGCGGGATGTGTACTCCGTTGGAGAAGACATTCTCGTAATGGTAGCCAGCGATCGCATCTCGGCATTTGATGTGATCTTGCCAAAGGGCATCCCATACAAAGGAGCGATTCTCAATCAAATTGCAGCTCGATTCTTAAAAGCTACCGCCGACATTTGCCCCAATTGGCTGGTAGATACCCCCGCGCCCAATGTGGCAGTGGGCCACCGATGCGAGCCTTTCAAGGTAGAGATGGTTATTCGCGGATACCTTACAGGCCATGCCTGGCGCACCTATAAATCGGGTGAGCGAAACCTTTGCGGGGTTGCACTTCCCGAAGGGATGAAGGAACACGATAAATTTCCAGAGCCGATCATTACCCCCGCCACAAAAGCCGATGAAGGCCACGACGAAGATATTTCGCGCGAAGCGATACTCGAAAAAGGCATCGTTCCAAAAGTTCAGTACGAAAAAATGGAGCAATACACCCGCGAACTCTTTAAAAGGGGCACCGAAATGGCCGCCGAAAAAGGACTAATCCTGGTGGATACGAAGTACGAATTTGGACTCAAAAATGGCGAAGTAATGTTGATTGACGAGATTCACACTCCAGACTCTTCGCGGTACTTCTACGCCGAGGGCTACGAAGAACTACAGCGAAAAGGAGAGAATCAGCGCCAGCTTTCAAAAGAATTTGTGCGCGAATGGCTTATCGAAAATAATTTTCAGGGGAAAGAAGGCCAAACCATTCCGGAGATGAGCGACGAATGGGTGAATGCCATAAGCGAGCGGTACATTGAGCTCTACGAGAAAATTACGGGAGAAGAGTTTCCCAGGGAAAAAATGACCGTTCACCCCGACGAGCTGCGGAGCCGCATATTGAAATCGATAGAACGGATGAAATAAAAAAGCCACCAACCCAAAAGGGCTAGTGGCTCTGCAATATTTGTGCGGATCAACTTCAGTGAGTCGCCGACTTTTCTTTTTCCTTGATCACAAGAATTTTACACCTGTCGAAAGCCTGTTGAGCCGCCGAAATAAACGAATCGGCTTCTTGCTCCACAAAAACGTCTTTTTGAGCCGCCGAAATAAACGAATCGGCTTCTTGCTCCACAAAAACGTCTTTTCCGGGTAGGAATATTCGCACTTCTATCTTCTTGTCTCGGGTTGGAGTTTCTCTAAGTGATTTCAAATAGATGTCCGCACTAACGATGCGGTCATTGTACTTCACGAGCTTGTCGAATATCTCTCCGATGTGATCTGTCAACTCCTTGCTCGCGTTGAAATTTACAGGTTCAATAGTCTTATCCATAGTGTTGTATTTGGAATGATTTACAGCTAAGTTACTCGTAAGATTTCATTTATCCACATATTTAAATGTCTTTAACCTTTGGCGAAGCGGTGTATAAAAAATGCGAAAAAAGTCGCATTTCTCAAGGTATAGCACAAGCTAAACAACTACCAATGAAACCTTTGAGAGATACGAGCAGGCGCTTTCCGATACGGTAATTATTGCTTTTGATCTGCGCGGTCTAATTCGCAAGTAAAAGGCGATTTGATTTGAACCAGAACAGCACCCCTCAAAACCAATTTCTCGAGTCAGGCAACAGCTTGAACATCGAACGGGAGAAATCGAAAAAAAATACCGGGAATAAAGCAATGACATTCAGAGTGCTTTGAAGATATGCAGCCCGTTATGCCGCTGTATGGCGAACTCTAATGGCTTTTTTCCGTATCCAATTTTGGTTTCAACGTCGCGCGTATGACAGATTTTACCGGCCGAATTACTCGGTATATTTTCTTCACAGCATTATGCATCCTGCCCTTTGGGCGGAACGGCCACGCAAGCCGGTGAGTGGATTGAGCTTTACAACCCCGATATCTGCGAACCGGTAGATATTTCCTGCTTTTATTTGGGCAACAACGCATTTGATGGAGACGACTATCCCGGTGGATATGTGATTCCTCCGGGTACCGTAGTTCCCGCTGCCGGATTCGCCCTGATCCGCGGTGTAAATGCGCCGGCTGTTCCAAATGGACTTCTGGTTGAAAACGGTGGAAATGTGGTAGAACTTGTGGTTGATGGAGATGGTGTTTGTGTAGGTGGGGGAAACCGGCTGTGGTTTCCGAATGCCGGCGGATGGTTTGCTTTTTACGAC
Source organism: Flavobacteriales bacterium (assembly GCA_020201045.1). GTDB lineage: Bacteria > Bacteroidota > Bacteroidia > Flavobacteriales_D > Cryomorphaceae > JAIVHP01. Next base: position 1,723 of record JAIVHP010000205.1, on the reverse strand, counting down.
AATAACGGTGTACCGCAGGACGGTGTTTCCTGGGCGAGTGAAGCAAATATCGACGACCCGCCTTGCGTCCCCACCTTACCGGGGTGCTCACTTGGCGGCACACTGCCCAACTACGACGCCTTCCCAGGCGATCGAAAAACATATATTCTCAATGTCTCGGCGGCAGATTTCCAGGGCCAAAGCTTGCGCCGAATTCCCGATGGTGGGGCCTGGAGCGGTCCCGATGCACCAACCATGGCCACCTGCAACGATGTGTGTGATGAACCCGATAATTTCTCCTGCAATGGAACGGCAACCGCAACACCCCAGGGTGGAACTCCGCCTTACTCCTACCTTTGGGACGACCCGCAGGAACAAACAACCCAAACGGCGCTAAAACTCTGCGCCGGTAATTTTTGTGTGCTCATCACCGATGCACTCGGGAATACCGCAACGCAGTGTATTACCGTAGAAGATGAATCTTTTGACATCACCATTACAGACCAATTTTGCGATGGAGATACCTATACCCTACCCGATAACAGCACCGTAACAACCGCCGGCGTCTACAGTTTCGCGTATCAAACCGCAGGCGGTTGCGACA
>JAIVHP010000205.1:0-1062 GCA_020201045.1 Flavobacteriales bacterium | reverse complement strand
AACCCAACTTACGCGTTTACAATAGATGCAGAAATTTGCGATAATCAGTCGTATACCCTTCCCGATGGCACTGAAGTAGAAGATGCCGGAACTTACGTAAACTCATTTCTAACGGTAAACGGATGCGACAGCATTTACACCGTAAATTTAAATGTCAATCCGCCCGTAAACATTCCCATCGATGTGAGTATTTGCCCTGGGGCGATTTACGAATTACCCGACGGAACCGAGGTAGACGAGCCCGGTACTTATAATGTACTCATGTCAGGCGGTGCCGCTGCATGCGATACACTTTATGTAGTAGAAATTTTGGAGTATCCCGAGATAGACGCATCCATTGATGCATTGACCAATATCTCCTGCTTCGGCGAAGTAGACGGTGGAGTAACACTGAACCTGCCGGGAACTTCAGCCCCTTATACGTTTACATGGTCTGACGGTCAGGATCACGGCGCATCTGCTTCGGGATTGGGAGCCGGTGATTACAACGTTGAGATATCTGATGTAAATGGATGCGAAGACGAAGTACTTTTTACGATTCTAGAACCGCTTCAAGTTGAAATCTCAGCCACAGCCGATACGCTTATCTGCTTTGGAACCACATCAGCGCTTTTGGCTTCTGCCAACGGCGGCACAGGAGATTTTACCTACCACTGGAGCCACACCACTTCCAACGTTGGCAACATTTCGGTAAGCCCCGATGAAGACGGCGTGTATTCGGTTTACGCCGAAGACGAAAACGGTTGCGAAACCGAAACCATCGATCTTTCGGTGGCGGTTATTGCGATGAGCGACGATTTGCTCGATGCAAATGACGGCGACCCGGTTTGTGCCGGTGGCGAAACTACCGTTCAAGCTTTTTACGACGGAGAATACGGGCCATATACCTACGAATGGGATAACGGTTTGCCAAACGGCCCTGGCCCACATACCGTATCGCCAGATGAAACCACAACCTACACCGTTACCGTTAGCGATACCTGCGGAAATGAAGCTTCCGCGCAAGTCGACGTTGAAATTTGGCCCCTTCCCGTGGCAACGGTTACAACCCTAAACGATGTA
>JAIVHP010000427.1 GCA_020201045.1 Flavobacteriales bacterium | reverse complement strand
CCGCATTACAGCGAAAAAATTACTTTTGACGACATCTGAACGGAGACGGGCTATGAAAAATCAAAAGTTTCAATCGTTTTCTATTGCGGCTCTGATTTTAATTGCGGCAGCATTAAGTCTGTCTACATGGAACAATATCGGTAATACGGCGCTAACCTGGGATGCCTTTGGGTTTTACTACTACTTTAAACTGGTATTTATAGATCAAAATTTGATTGTAGATAACCTGAATAGTGCAAATCTCATATTCGAAAAATACAATCCTGGCCCCGGACTTTACCAGCTCACCGGCTTAGATAACGGTCGCTATGTTGTGAGGTACCCCGCCGGGCAGGCGGTTTTATACCTGCCTTTTTTTATTATAGCACACATTATTGCGCTTCTCAGCGACTTTCCCGCCGATGGGTTTTCCAGACCGTACGACGTTACTATGCGCATAGGTGGTTTGGTCTATCATTTTTTAGGATTTTATTTCGCCGGTAGAATCCTTCGTCTTCACTACAGCGATAAAGTGGTGGGTATTACCCTGGTTGTTTTGCTTTTTGGCACCAATGCCTACAGCCTTTTTGGGGGAACTGCGCTGGCGGCTCAAGGCTCATTGTTCTTCCTGGTGGCCTGGTTCATTTGGTTGGTTGATCGTTATTTTAAGCGAAAAACCAAGGGCTTAATTGTCGCCGTTGCAGCAGTGTTTGGACTGATATGCCTGAATCGCCCTACGGACTTTATTACTATCGCACCGGCAATTTTGTGGCCCATGGCTATTCCCGGCCTATCGCTGAAGAAAGAGCTCAAGCGTTTTTTTGGGTGTTGGAGTCATGCGGCAATCTTTATTGGAGTAGTTGCTTTTGTCGGTTTTATTCAATTCGGATATTGGAAATACGCAGGTGGAAGTTGGTTTATTGACAGCTACGGAAGTCCGCAGGAAGGATTAGATTTTTTGAGTCCACACACCATTCCCTTTCTGTTCAGCTTTAGATCGGGTTGGTTTGTTTACACTCCTATTATGTTTTTGGTGATGATTTATCTGTTCATAAGGGCTATTAAGGGTGACGGGAAGATGAAGGTGGTGCTCATCTATGTTTTGCTCTTCATTTATTTGGCATCTTCGTGGACCAATTGGTGGTATGGAAATGGTTTTTCGCAAAGAGCGATGGGGCAAGCTTACGCATTGCTGTGTATTCCATTGGCAGGATTAATCGATTATGCCTTCGTTAAACGCAAAAAGCTTCATCTTCCGCTGATGATATTGATTCTTGCTTTTGTCGTTTTGAGTATGTGGCAAACAAAGCAGTTTAAAAATGGCGTTTTGAATGGTCAAACCGTAACATCAGAATATTATTTCGAAAGTTTCTTTGATCTTTATCCCGATCCCGAAAAGAGAACGTTGCTTTCTATCAATCGTTTTGATTACCATCATTCTGAAGAGAATTACACATTGCCAGAAGGGTACGTGCTCGCCAAAACGATTGATATTGAAATGGGTGAGAATCAGAATATGGATGGAAGAGAATACTTCCCAGGTTACAAAATTCCTTACCGCGAGTTTTGCGATAGAGATCATTGCTTCGTTCTTCTTTCGGCCGTCTTTGAAGGGCCACCGCCAGAAGGCACGCGTTTGGTAACCACATTCGAACACGAAGGATCTTATGGATATTTTGCCAGATATGCATCAGAAACTATGGTCGATACGAATAAAACAGCCAATCTTTATACAGCCACTGCAGTTTATCTCACTCCACATCTCCGTTCAAAAAAAGACGAACTCCACGCATATCTGTGGAACCAGCATAAACTACCCGGAAAGGTAAAGAATCTGAAATTGGAAATTTTCGTGAAAGAGCAGAAGTAATTTTAATCTGGGCTGAACTGGTTGGTCGCGTTTGGTGCAAAGATGAATTTCATCCAATCGCTTTCATCCAACCATCGTAGAAATGGATAGCCAGGATTATGGAAGCTGCGATGGCTTGATAATTTCCCGGCCATTGGTGTTTTTGTAATCTGAAATTATACATTTGACTCAGAATCAAATGCTTTTAACCTGTCTAAGGAGCATCCATTTTTGCCGTGGAGAGAAAGTAGAAGGTAAAGAAGCCGCAAAACACAGAAGCGAATACTGCCGGCACAGAGCTGGAATCATTCGAATTTGTTTTATCGTTTCACCACAATCTCCGTCGCAGTAGCCGTTCTAACAAAATAGATTCCCGCATTTAAAAGCCTTAAGTCAATCTCCTTTTCACCATTCGACTTGTCGCGCATGGTGGTTTTTGAAGTCACATCTTTTCCCTGCGAGTTGAGTATGGCAACCCGCTCAAGTGCTGAAGGTGGTGCGTTTATGATTACTCGATTTTGAGTGGGATTGGGATAGATTAAAATATCGGATTCATTTGGGTGTGCTAATTCATCGGAAGATAGTAAGCCGTTGCAAAGTGCATCACTGGGTGAGTCACCTTCTATGCTCCAGCCCCTTGCGTAATCGAGTGAATCTCTTGCAATAGCTGCAAATGTGCCGTATTCCATCCCACCGGCGCCCAGCGTTCGGTCGGTAACATTGGGGTTGTTTACATACCAACCCACGAGCGTTGCAGAGTAATTGTTGC
>JAIVHP010000204.1 GCA_020201045.1 Flavobacteriales bacterium | reverse complement strand
CTGAGATTTGGGCGGCAAAAGTACTACTATATCTGCGTTTAAACTACATAATTCGATAGCGTTGCACACAAACTATTCCGGGAGTTCCATTCTTAAAATTCTCCAAATCGCGTCTATCTTTGCCCCATGCAATTTGCCAATCAAGACGACACCATTTGCGCATTGTCTACCGCTTCGGGAGTAGGTGCGCTCGGTGTAATACGCATTTCTGGAACGCGGTCTATTGAGATCTTCGATGGAATTTTCTCCAAATCAATAAGCCGCGCCGGGGGCTACACCCTCCACTACGGCACCATTAAGGACGGCGAAGAGATCATTGACGACGTGATGGTTTCGCTCTTTCGCAACCCGAAGTCGTTTACCGGCGAAGACACGGTAGAGCTCTCCTGCCACGGTTCGCCGTACATCGAAGCGCGGATATTGCAACTCCTCGTAGAAAAAGGCTGCCGGATGGCCGAGCCGGGGGAGTTTAGCATGCGCGCCTTTGCCAATGGCAAAATGGACTTGAGCCAGGCCGAGGCCATCGCCGACCTGATCGCATCTTCGTCGCAGGCGGCGCACAAGCTGGCCGTAAACCAAATGCGCGGTAAGTTTTCGTCTAAAATCAACAAGCTCCGCGCCGACCTAATCCATTTTGCTTCGCTTATTGAGCTGGAGCTGGACTTTAGCGAAGAAGATGTGGAATTTGCCAATCGGGACGAGCTGCGCCAACTCGTGCTGAGCATCCGCGAAGTGGTAACCGATTTGATGCAGAGTTTTGCGGCCGGAAATGCCATTAAGAACGGCGTGCCCGTCGCCATTTTGGGCGCTCCAAATATGGGGAAGTCGACCCTGCTCAACGCCTTACTCAAAGACGACCGCGCCATTGTATCGGCCATAGCCGGCACCACCCGCGACACCATTGAAGACGAAACCACCCTCGGCGGGGTGCGGTTTCGCTTTATCGATACGGCTGGCATCCGCGAAACGGCAGATGAGATTGAGACCATCGGCATAGCCCGCGCATACGAACAGGCGGGAAAGGCATCGATCATTCTCTACCTATTCGACGCGGCCGAAAGCGAGGCGGAAGAAGTGAGAGCGATATTGCAAAAGCTTCGCGAGCAGGTTGGAGAAGCTCCGGAAATCATCCCGATTGCCAATAAGATTGACAAGTCGGACGCCCTCCCCACCCTAACCAAAAAATTTGCCGGCATAGATGGCACCCGGTTTATCTCGGCCGAAAAGGGCGACGGGATGGACTCGCTAGAAGAAGCGCTGGTAAACGCAAAACGAATGAAGCGCTCGACGGTGCGCTCCGCGGCCTTCAAAGCGAAATCACAGGCGACTTCCTCGCCATCGATATCCGCCGGGCGCTTCACCACCTGGGCGAGATCACCGGCGAGATCACAACAGATGATCTGCTGGGGAATATTTTTTCGAAGTTTTGTATTGGGAAGTGAGTGAGACCCAAAAAATCTGAAAGATTTTTTGTTGGTCGAACTCATCCCGAAGCGTTTTTCACGCGAGGGATCTCTTACATAAAAACTGAACTCCCATAAGAATGAATGCTTTTTAAAGCTTTAAAGACCCGAAAAAACTTCGGGTTTTCTCGATGTGGGATGAGTGTCCGCAGGGCTTAGACAAATTACCTCGAAGCATTTCGGGGCAAATGGAACCCAATGGTTTAGTTGAATTGCCCCGAAGCATTTCGGGGTAAATATGCGTAAGAGTAAGCTAAATTAAATTCGTGGCGAAAGCCGCAGCATTGCAAATGCAGCGGAGAGGATCTGGTTGGAACAAAGTAAAACAAATTGCGATTTGGGGCAAGGCAAAAATTCAAGGTAGATCTTGTTTGGTGGATTGAGTTTCAAACGTGCAATAAAACGGATACCAGGGATGACATGATACCAAAATGAGATCATAGAAAAACAGAAAATTCGGTAAATAGCAGTTGAGTGACGATTATCCTATTTGTATATATCGCTGTCAATGAACAACTCTAGAGCCTAACCAATTCCTTTCCAGATGATAAGTCCATCCAATTAAACCTTCTCTAAGTGATGTTATTACATTATAAATTGAACTTCAGATAACTCTTGTCCAATTTCATGAACACCTCTAAGTATTCGCTTCTGTTGACTAGAAGATGGGGTTTTATTACCACTGATGTACTGAGCCAATAGACTCTGATTCATCCCTATTCTTTCTGACAAAGCTTTTGCGTTTATTATCCGATAAAACTCAAAAAAACTTTTAATGTCAAATTCAAACTTCAATTCATCTAAGGCATAAACAATTCCAATTTCTTCGAAAGTGAAATTGACGGCAGTGAGGATTGATTCTTTTAATTCATCAAAAGAATCAGCATCTGAGTAAATCTTATATCCTTTTAAATCGACAGACGCACTGTAGCCTTGCCCCTCTTTAACAATAGCTACTATTAATTTTTGCTTTTTCATCTTCTTTGCTCATAAAATCCCTTTATCATAAAAAAACCGATCATATACAGTTTCCATGGGATTAAGCTTCTATATTCTTCTATTGTTCTAATAATTCAGTGCTCTCCTAATATTCCCTTATCGTTTATTGGTTTCTATTCCAGTTTGTTTTAAAATCTTTTGTAGCAGGCCTTTTTTAACTTCCTTATTACCAGGGTAAGGAACAGTAATTTTATAATCTTTATCCTTATTTTTCAATATGACGTGACTGCCTTTTTTTCTTTCTTCCTCCCACCCGTGATCATGGAGAAGTTTAAATAATTGCCGTGATTTCACAGGTGATTCGTATCAATAGTTGAAATCTCATGATTCAAAGGTAATATATTTATTACCTACTGACAAGCGAACGGGTAATTATTTTATTACCTGTAACGCATATACCGCTCGTAAGTTTCTTTAAAATCGCATCACTCCGAATGCAGCTTCGTAGAATCAATAATCTTGACTTGAATGCAAATAGAATTTACAATAACAGCGTAGACATTTTCTTATTAATACCAGGAATGTTGTAAACATTTAATTTTCAACACGCTTTACATGTTGTATCGGAAAATAATTCTTCTTGCCCTGCGGGCTAGACCAATTATCCCAGTCAAGTTCTCCAAGCTTTAGTGGACTAACCTGCATAGCCTATAATTCACTATACTTTGAAGTAGATTGTATCTTCGCATGGGCCTGAATCAAAAGCGACTCTCCGAACTTCTTGGCGTCAGCACATCGCGCGTGAGCGAATACCTCAACGGCAAAAGCGAACCAACTTTAAAAGTAGCGCGCGACATCAGCGTTAAACTTGGAATTGATGCTTCGATCGTTTTAGGGGTTTAACCCTGGCGAACTGATCTCCCTTAACTTTAATTCCGTGACCATAACCTTTGACGGATTACTTGAAAGACGGAAGAAGGAGAAACTGCGCAGCTTGGTAAACGCGGTTGATTATTCAGTGGGCTTTGGCGGGATTGATTTCCTTTAATTTGCTGTACTTCTAAAGAGAACCTACCCTTTGAGCTAGGGCCTGGGAACATTTTAGAAAATCAAAGACCAAAGGTGAAATAAAGGCAACTGAGCAGAGCGTTCTCACCGAAGGAAATGCGCTTATTTGGTTGTTGGGGGTCATGTAGGGAAAGCCACTGAGCATACGAAATTTGAAAAGTATTCCTAAATTAGTAGAATGAAAGCAGTTGATATAAATACGCGACTAATTGATAACTACGTTGAACTTTTAAAAAACTTCAGTACAAAAAGTAAGCTTGATCTTATTTCAAAACTGACCCAATCTATGAAGAGTGATGTAGCGGATAAAAAGAGCGCTTTTGACGACGCCTATGGTGCATGGGACGAAAATGATAAGGCTGAAGAACTGGTGTCGTCTATTCGTGAAGCAAGAAGTTTTAAT
>JAIVHP010000426.1 GCA_020201045.1 Flavobacteriales bacterium | reverse complement strand
TGGTATGGTCTAATAAAGTATCTTTGCTAAGTCATAATCACCTCCTTTTTACACGTGGTTGGTTATGGTATTGAAACCGGGGAGTTGCTGCTCTCCGGTTTTTTATTTTCTAAAGTGTTTTGCAGCAGATTATCTCTAACTCTACATCAATGCTTAAATTTAGTTAAAAAAGAGTTGGTTTCCAAGAAATTACGTGTTTCTTTTTCAAGAATTCGAAGGATGGGGGGGGGGTAAGTTTCTGTAAATCAATACTTCGCATTGGGGTGTCTGCTGAATTATATTTTAATAGGGGTGTTTTATTCTACATTTCAAGGTGAAAGAAAACCGATGCGATTCTGAGTTGGTGTGCAAGATTTATTATGCTCTTTTTTTGATTGAGCAGTTCCTCGCTACACTCACATCCATCCAGGCTCTCTGCATGGTGGCGGGTAAGAATCCCGCCGCATCATCCCATAAATGGAGCATGGACCAGGCGAGGTTTGTTTGTCCCTGCAAACCCAAAGTGGTTCGTTGCACCCGGTTGCGCGTCAACCCATTTAGTCCATTCCAGGTGCCCAATTCAGTAATCGCGAATTTATTGCTGTTGTTTGAGCTGATGTTTATGTCTGGGAAACCTCGGTTTTCAATGGGGAGGGCGATTCCTGAAGTGTTATTAAAACCAACGTAATTCACTCCTGCTGGAGCATTGGTGTCATCAGTAACCTGTCCGTATGTCAGGGTGAGAAATAAAACTGAAATCAGTGTACTTATTATTTTAATTTTCATGGTGTTTAATTTGACACCATGAAACGCTTTTTGGTTATACCTTTCTTTGTTTGCAAAACAGCCATATATATTCCCGATGAAAGATTTATGCCTATTTGAATTTCTTTCTCGTCGTTAGCAAAAGTTGTCTTTAGAAGCTTACCTCGAATGTCGTAAATGTCTAGTTGAGTTATTGGAAATTCAGTTTTAAAATTCAATTCCTTCTGACATGGATTAGGCCACATTTTGGCAGCAGAATGGTTCAAATTGATTGTTGAATTAACAAAGTCACATTCATCTGGAGATGCGGATAGACAGAAATCGTCAAAGTAGTAGTACGATGTTACGTTTCCATCGGGTTCCCCCCCTATTCTTAAGGTATCTGTCATATTATCTTCGAAAAAATTTCCGAATGCTAAATATTGATAAGCCGAATCTGCGGTGAACTGATAGGATACATTTACCCAATTTACTGTATCGGTAATTAAATCTGTTCTATTGAAAGTACTGTAATTGGGAGTTGGTCCTAATTCTTCAGTATTGAGAAAATTCTCGGTCATAAACAATACACCAATATTATTGGATGCTAGATTGAATGCGTTGAATTTGTGTGCTCTAGACACATAAAAAGACATAAAATAATCTTGCCCGATAATCAAAGGTTCATTCAGAGCAACACCGATGTATTCACGGCTATTCATAGGGTTTCTCCTAAAGGTAAATATATTCCCTAAAGTAGATGGACACTCTACTACATCCTCCGAACTGGGGTCTGGTATAAGGTTTTGTCCAAACAGGCAAACGGAGAAAAACAAAAAAGAAAGCGTAAAAAAGCGTTTCATGGTAGATTTAAAAAAAATTGATTTTGCTCAACTGCGCATGAGCCTGCGTCTTGATTTCCTGTCTTCGGCAGGCAGGTTTAGACCTTGCGTTTGTCAAGCGCACGCAGTGTGTATCATTCCTTGAATGGTATGGTCTAATAAAGTATCTTTGCTAAGTCATAATCACCTCCTTTTTACACGTGGTTGGTTATGGTATTGAAACCGGGGAGTGTCCGCTCTCCGGTTTTTTATTTTCTAAAGTGTTTTGCAGCAGATTATCTCTAACTCTACATCAATGCTTAAATTTAGTTAAAAAGGGTTGGTTTCCAAGAAATTGTGTGTTATTTTTTTTTTTTTTTTTTCTTTTTTTCTCTGAATTTGAGAAGGCGTTATATTGCTGTAAATCAATACTTAGATTTTAAGTTCGGGTATATTGCATTTTGGGTGGATTGCTTCATTCAGATCAGAAAATCACCAGGGGTGTTTGCAGAATCATCAGTACGTCTTGGCTCCACGTACATCAAGTCGCGGTTATGGGTGAAAGTAATTCCATACTGCATCCCTCCCTGGGCCGGGAGGCAGGCACGACCGATAGCCCAATTGCTGGGCAGCTCCGGCATTATTATCGCCATTAAAATGCAGGAGCGCTCAGCGACGGCCAATGTTGTTTGGACCGTTCGCACGCAGAAAAAGGATAAACAAACCCATTTGATGTGCTTATTTCCCCCTTTTGTTTTCCCTACTTTTGCCGCGCAAAACTGAATTATGGCCGATTGGAAAAAGCGATCTAAAACCGAGATTAACAAACGGGTTTTCGACGCCCTAAACAAAAACGTAGATTTCGACGAGGTAAACCCACTGGGAATTCCCGGCTCTCACCTCGACTCGAAGGTGTTTTATCAGGATGCCCCGTTTCTGGCCGATGCGCCGTTTTTATCGACGCTTATCCACAATCCCAATCATATTGGCTGCCACACGCTGGGGAAGTCGGAGTCGTTTTTTGAAGGCACACAAGCCATAGAGCGGGAGCTTATCGGGGTTTGTGCCGAAAATATTTTAAACGCACCTGTCGGCTCCTGCGATGGATATGTCGCTTCGGGCGGAACCGAAGCCAATATGCAGGCCATCTGGATTTACCGAAACTACTTTATGCGCGAACACGGCGCAAAGCCCAATGAAATTTGCATCATTTGCTCACGCGACTTTCACTACTCCATGAGCAAAGCGGCAGATGTACTGGGCATCAGAATGGTGGGGGTGGCGGTAAACGACGCCGATAGAACCCTGATAAAAGATGACCTTAAAGACGCCATTGCGCGCGAAAAGAAGGAAGGGGTAACCTGTTTTATCGCGGTGGCCACGATGATGACCACCATGTTTGGATCGGTTGATAACCCCATGGACTACGCCGACGCGCTCAATGCGGCTAATGTGCGGTTCAAACTCCACGTAGATGGAGCATATGGCGGTTTTATTTACCCGTTTACCAATCCCGACAACAACCTGGATTTTAGAAATGAAGTGGTGAATTCGGTTACCCTCGACGCCCATAAAATGGTGCAGGCTCCTTACGGGACGGGGATATTTGTAATTCGAAAAGGCTGGATGAAATACGCCAATACCAAAGACGCCAGCTACGTGGAAGGCGAAGATTACACCCTGATTGGCAGCAGGTCGGGGGCGAATGCCATAGCCGTTTGGATGATTCTGATGACTTATGGTCCATTTGGTTGGGATGAAAAAATGAGCATCCTGATGAAGCGAACCGATCGGCTGGTAAAGCAGTTTAAGAAACTCGGCGTGGAATTTTATCGAAATCAGCATGCCAATATTGTCACTTTTCGCGCCGGTTTCGGCTCACCTGCCCTTGCAAAAAAATACGGTTTGGTTCCCGATAACCACCACGCGCCTGCCTGGTACAAAGTAGTGGTGATGGAGCACGTGACGATTGAGCGGTTGATTCCGCTGGTAGAAGATTTGAAAATGATCGGGGAACGATAGAATAGCTTTTTTAATTCAGTTGGCTTATATTGAGCCAGACATGAAATTTTGGGAAGTATCTTATGAAGAGCCTGTATAAAAAACCCTTTTTGCCCTTAATCGAATATTTCGGAAAGAAAAAGGCCGAAAGTGTATTTAGTGAAGAACCCATTTTTATCGGTGGGTGCGGGCGCTCCGGTACTACCTTGCTGCTCTCTATTATTTCTGCTCACCCTGAAGTTTTTGCCTGCCCGCGAGAGTTGGGGATATTCAATAAAGTTCACCGAAGTGACAATGGAGAGCTTATTCCCGATCGACTGGATCGGCTTTACCGCTGCATCCTTACGCGAAACGTAGAAGATACCGCTACGCGTTTCTGCGAAAAATCGCCGAGCAATGTCAACCGATTTGAGTCCATCCACGAATTTTACAACGGGAAGGTAAAATTCATACACATTATTCGAGATGGGAGAGATGCCTGTCTTTCGGTTCACCCCACAGATAAAACAAAATATTGGGTAGAGCCA
>JAIVHP010000036.1 GCA_020201045.1 Flavobacteriales bacterium | reverse complement strand
CCAATGGATCGCTCCAGTCCATATTCGCAACTAAAACCGATAGCGGACTACTCATTATTTCAAATATAGTCGTTCTCGGGGAAATGGGTTGGGGTGAGTGGACGGATCAAAGCTGGCCGGGGAATCAAAAAGCAGCAGTAGTGGGGCTTTGTGTTTTTAGCGTAAAGTTGGCGGCTTTGAAGTCAGTAGACAAAATATAGTTGGTCGGGATATTATGCCCCAGCCTGCCTTAGGCTGGCTGTTGACCGGAGTAAATCGGTTTTGCCCGACCAAAAATATTCATTTTCATGCCACCCGGATTTCTCATATATTTGATAGACTGAATTCCAGATAAAGGTCTGCAAATAATGAAAAAATTGATTTTAAATATCGAAGAGAGCAAGTACAGGGCTTTTCTCTCTTTTATCGAAACATTGGATTATGTATCTGTTTCGAAAAACGAAGACCTACCCGTGTGGCAGCAGGAAGAAGTAAAGCGAAGAATGGATCTTGTCGCGAAAGGGGAAATGAAAGCGCGCACATGGGACGAGGCTAGAAAAGATGTCTTTAAAAAATGATGCCTATACGCTGAATATTGCTGATGCTGCCGAAGGTGATATCAGAGATGCATTTCTGTGGTACGAAGAGCAAAAGTCGGGTCTCGGCAAAACTTTCGAAATACATATTTCCGGAGCTTTAGAGAGCATCAAGGAAAATCCCCTTAAAAATCAGCTTCGATACAGATCTGTTCGAGTGTTTTTTCTAAAAAAGTTTCCTTACGGAGTCCACTACTACGTTTCTGACAGTCATATATTGATCGTGGCGGTTTTTCACACATCGCGTGATCGTGAGAATTGGGATAAAAGATAGCGATCTGACCGACCATAGCCCTGTCGCTACATTGCTTAATACTCGTGCTTTTGGTTAACCTAAGCTTTCTCATAAACTCGATTAGAATGGCTTTGGCAAATGGTTAGCATAAAAACTAAAGCAAGAGCGGCTTATGGGTAATTGAAGCTTATTTGTTCTTCCTAAATCGTTGAACCAACCAAACTAGTGCAATATGCCGCAGCCAGCCGAACGGGGTTTAATTAGCGCAGGATTACAAATCCTGCAGCGGATGTGTTTCTCTGAGATAAATTAAAAAGAATTGTTAACTTCAAACTATACTTGGGTCGATGAAGAGAAGAAATAAGAGATCGATAAACCTTTCAAAATAAAAAAGCCCGAAGTGCTGTAACACTTCGAGCGCATCAAATACACCTACAACGCCTGTTAAAACAAAGGAGGTGCAAATGAGTTGGCAAAGATATACAATTCAGACCGGCAAGTTCAAAGAACTTTTCGCTATGCGTTGCTTTCCGCGCAGTCTGAAAGAGAAGCCGCCGACCCGGCGCTCTCGGGTACCAATCAATTTATTAATCATACCATGAAACGCTTTTTTACGCTTTCTTTTTTGTTTTTCTCCTTTTGCCTGTTTGGACAAAACCTTATTCCAGACCCCAGTGCGGAAGATGTAGTGGAGTGTCCATCTTCATTAGGGAATATTGATACCTACACTTCTTCATGGCAATCTTTCAGGGGTACTCCCGATTATTGGCACAGTTGTTCGACAATTTTGAGCCTTGGTTGGAACAATGGTTTAGGTTATCAAGAACCGCGGAGTGGGCAAGGATATCTGGGCGGTGGTTCATATAGCACTGCCTTCCCCGCTCGAGAATACTTTGGGACAGAACTTTTAGAGCCGTTAGTAGTTGGGCAAACTTATTTCCTGTCATTTTATGTTTCCATGGCTTACAGAGTTTCAGGCGGCTCACGTATTGCTTCCAACAATCTGGGCATTTTGCTTATGACTGAAAACTACTTCGACCCAGATGAAGGTGGTGAAGTGTTTAACTTTAGTCATTTGAGGGTTGATACCATCATAAGCGATACCACCAACTGGGTATTAGTTAGCGGCTCTATAGTGGCCGATTCTGCATACACGTTGGTGGCATACGGTAACTTTTACGATGACAGCCAAACAATTTTCGAGTATCCATTTGCACCAGACAATGTAGGCGAAGCTCATTATTATTACGATGACTTTTGCATTACCACAAACAACAATGGATGCGATGACTTTGTCTCGACAATTGATCGAAATAAAGGGAATCAACTTTTGGTTTGGCCAAACCCTACAGCATCGGAATTAAACTATTCAGGTAACCTGAATTTTTCAGAAATCAGAATCTTTAATCTTCAGGGAAAACTAGTCTATTCTGACAAGGTTGGATACCAAAACAACGGCCGAGTAAAATTCAACCTTGACCAAGGAATTTACATAATTGAATTTTTATCAAAAAAAGAAAGCGTAAAAAAGCGTTTCGTGGTACAATAATCATGTATCATGAAAATAAAATACACACTGGTAGCAATTTCAATATTGCTTACTTCTCTAGTTTTTGGCCAAGTTACTCTGGAATCTAATTTACCTGCATTGAATAGATATGTTGGTTTTGACAATAGTTCAGGAATAGTTTTACCTATCGAAAACCGCGGTTTCCCCGACATCAACATCAGTTCAAACAGCAGCAATAAATTTGCGATTACTGAATTGGGCGCCTGGAATGGACTAAACGGGCTTTCACGAACCGACGTGCAACGCACCACACTGGGACTGCAAGGCCAAACCAATTTAGCCTGGTCTATGCTCCATCTTTGGGATGATGCGGCAGGAAATGTGCCCCCGGCAGTCCAAAGAGACTGGATGAATGTGGGAACTTCATATTCTAGCAATACCGATTTTATGTACTCGGGTATTATGGAAAGACCTGTTGCTGGCGGTGGAAATCTGCAAAGTGATGCCGTTATGGCCTGGGGTCGTAACAATAGCTTGGCTGAACCAGACAATATGAGGTTTATTTTTATAACTCCTGAACAGCAAGGTACAGCCGCAGGCAGCGAACAAGGTTTAGAAATCATGCGCCTTACACCAACAGGTAACGTGGGAATCGGAAATTTTACCGATACGCCCTTTGGTATCGGTGGTGGTTACGGACAACCGCAATCTCCGCTAGATGTTCAGTTCCAGGGCGCAATACCAGATGGAACAAATAATATTGCCGTAAACGTGGTAAACAATACCTGGGACGACCCCGTACCCACTGAAAAAATTGGTATCAATTCTGAATCTTTTGCAAATTTGGAAGCCGGTTTTGTAATAGGCGGCAAATTCCTGGGTGTTCGTGGGTACAAATCTGCGGGCGTCTGGGCTGAAGGTATTGGAGGAAGCGAAGGCGGTAATGGTCAGACCTATGGATTGGTCGCATCTGCAGTTACAAATGATTTTGACGCCCGACACTACGGTGTTTACGCTTCGGCTAGATTTGCGGTTGAAAACATCGGGATATACGCCGAAGGTTTTTCTGACAACGGGATGTTTGCAGCAGGGGTGCATGGGCATACCCAAATGCAGCAGAACTCCTGGGGTGGGTTTTTCGATGGTCAAACTTTTTGCACATTGGGTACGTGGTCGGCAAGTGATGAAAATATCAAAGAAGATGTGACCGAAATTGAAAATGCCCTCGATTTGATCCTTGAGCTAAACCCAAAGAAATATCGGTTTAATCAAAATGTATCCGAACTGGTTCTCGACGACGAATATCACTATGGGTTTTTGGCTCAAGAGCTTGAAGAAGTTATTCCCGAAATAGTTCGTGATTTCGTGAGTCCAAGTCGCAATGATACTTCAGGCAATCAAATTGCTTCGTCTGCTGAATTCAAAGCAGTCCAGTATGAAGGCATTATCCCAATTTTGGTCGAAGCTTTCAAAATTCAAAATACCACATATGCAGAACAGCAGGAATTAATTCAAGAACAAGACTCCACCATTGCGGCTCTTCAAAATGCTCTGGCAACCCAAACTGCCAACATCCAAAACTTACAAGATCAAATGGAAAATGTGCTTGTCCAAGTGGACGTCATGCAGCAAAAAACATCCAATTGCTGTCAAAGTCAAGACGGTTCTCCTACTACACCCTTTATGTAGATGGCGAACTGATGACTAAAAAGATGATTAAGTTGTAAAAACAGCTATCGCATATCAATGAAAAAGCGGCAAGTTGAACTTGTCGCTTTTTCATTGTCCAGAAAACTGAAACATCGTTTGAAAAGATTGTAAATCGTAGGATCTCGCATCCTCCACAACTAAAACCCCAACATCCTTTCTGCTCCGCTGCCTGCTCGAGACTGGCCGCGGCATCCTTCCCCCCAATCAAGTCTAACCCTTCTCGGTTTTTACCAGCGCCTTTACTGCTGCCCATTGCACGGCTTTGCAGGGTTTGGCGCCGCGCTCCATTTCGTAAAACACTTCTTCCTTGCGGCTCAACTTATACTTTTTGCTCCCGGTGTGCACTTCGGGTTTCCAGGCACTCCAATCCACTTTGCCGTCTGCCAGTGAATCCATAAAGCCGGGGTCTTTAAAATCAAAATGGGTGTCGTTAATGGCCACACTCACCATCTCGGCCTTTTCATCGCCAAATTGCATAACCGCAAGCCTGTTTTTGGTGCGAATCTCCAGGTACTTCACCTTGTCGAGTACTTTCTCCCACACAATCTCAGAAAACATTTCTACGAGTTTGCCGGCTGTTTCGGCATCGTTGTCGCGGAGCTTTACCCAGTCGGGTGCGGTGATGGAATTGGCCGCCAAAAACTGCACGAAATCTTCTTTCAGCGCATCCAACTCTTCGGGGTGTAACTTTCGGTATTTCACGTGTATCGCTTTCGCGCAAAAGTCTGAAAGATTCTGAATACGGCGAAATTTTATGCCCCCCTATTCCAAAACGCGCCCTATCCCGGCCATACGTCAACGAATTCAGGGAGGGCGAGCAGAATGGCCGAGAACAGGGTGAAAATCAGAATCAACTTCCATATCCACTTCAGCCAGATATTATAGGGAATTTTGGCCACCGATAGAATGCCCATGGTTACGCCCGATGTGGGAATAATCAGGTTCAACAGCCCGTCGCCAAACTGGAAGGCGAGCACAGCCGACTGCCGGGAAATCCCGATCAAATCGGCCAGGGGCGTCATAATGGGCATGGTAATGGCCGCCTGCCCCGAGCCCGAGGGAATAAAAATATTGATAAACCCCTGAACAAAAAACATCATTTGCACACTTACCGCCTGCGGAAAATCGCCGACGGCATTGCTCATGGCGAAGAGCACCGTGTCGATGATCTTTCCATCTTCGGCCACCACCAAAACGCTGCGCGAAATACCAATAATTAGCGCCGCGGGCAACATGTCTTTGGCGCCATTTGTAAAGGCCTTCACCGCTTTGCCCACCTTCATGCGCACCACCAGCGCCGAGGCGAGCCCCAGTGCGATAAACAGCGCGGCAATTTCGTCGATATACCAGTCCCACTCATTGGCTCCGTACATCAGTAAGCCGATGGCGATGGCAAACAGGGCGAGTATAAGTTTTCGGGAGGGTGTAAAGGGAATGACTTCACCGGATTGATTCTGTTCCATATCTGAGTCGCTCACCGGCAGAACGGTAGCCTGCGGGCGTTTATCGAGTTTTCGGGCGTAGCGCATGACAAACAAAATGGCGATGGTTGTAAAAATGGCCCATACAAACCACCGGTACCCCGCTCCCGAGCCGATGGGAAGTTCGGCAATTCCTTGTGCAATGCCCACTGTAAAGGGATTGATAGATGCCCCGGCAAACCCAGCCGCCGAGCCGATAAAGGGAATAGCCACCCCGATAATATTGTCGTAGCCCATGCTTCGCGCCAGCGGAATGGTGATCAATATAAAAACCAAATTCTCTTCGCTCATCCCAAAAGTGCATCCCGCAAGGGAAAATATAACCATCAGCAGCGGAATGATAAAGTGCTTTGCCCCGGGGTTTTTTGCGGCGTACTGCAACACCGATCCAAGGGCTGCATCGAGGGTTCCGGTGGCCGTGAGAATTGAAAAAGCACCGCCCACCAGCAAAACGAACGCAATAATATGCGCCGCCCCGACCATTCCCTTTATGGGTGCCACGAGAACATCGCCCGGGCCTTGCGGCGATGGGTCGGCAGCGGTGTATGTCCCGGGAACAACCACATTGCGGCCGTCGACCATTTCGCGGGCGTACTCACCAGCAGGAATTACCCACGTTAAGCCGGCAAATAGCAGAAGTACCAGAGAGATGATGACGAGGGCATCGGGCGATTTCTTGAGCAAGAGAAGCGTATTAGTGTTTTACAAAAGACGAAGAAAAGATTTTTAATCCAGCGTTTAAGGATAATCTGTAAATCCCGGCTGGCAGTTCGCTCACATCCATTTGGCTATTGGCCAATACACCGCGATCTACCCGCCTTCCTGCAACGTCGTAAATTTCGTAAACGGTTTCGGAACCGAACTCACCTTCTACCTGGAGCCGATCCATAGTGGGGTTGGGATATACGCGCACGGTTTCGCGCCGGGTCTCGCGGATGCTCAGGAAGCACTCCGGCGCTTCGGGTTCAGGTTCGCGGGTGAGTTCGCCTTCAATGGCGTACCAATTTTCCCACGATCCGCCCGAGCCGTTATTCCAGTCATTGAGATCGAAAAAGTTTTGGCCCGATACCGTTGCCGGCACCTGATACACTTTTACCGCTTCACCGCCCCGATTCCACGTAAGCGGGGTATCTTCTTCGATGATTTCCGGACCCTGCGGGCCTTCACAATTGGGCTGGAGGAAGTAAACGTAGTCGTCGTCAAACTCAGGGAACTCGCCAAATGCGCGCGCCAGGCCATCTTCGCCAATGGCAATGGCGCAATACTCGTTGGGCGCCATCCCCAAAGGACGAATTCCCTGATCGTAGCCCAACCTGGCCATAAATGAAAATATTCTGCCGTATCTAATCCGGTCGGGGTCGTTGGTATGTGTCTCGGTAATGACGTTTTCCATAAATGGCGTCTGAATAAAATCGTCCCAGCCGAGTATCAGGCTGTTGTCAAAGGGATTGGCAAGCGCTTCTTCCTGGGTTATGGTTCCGGCGAGCGCTCCAAAATAACCCTGACCCAAAATGGCGGTACCGGCAGAAATGCCCCCTACCGCGCCGCCAACTTCGTTGAGCAAGTTGTTAATGGCATCTTCTACCGGGGTATCTTTCCAGTAATTCACGTAAGTGGCCTGGTTCCCGCCCGCCATCCAAATCGCTTCGGCGTTGCTTAGCTTGTCGATCACGTAAGGGTCGGTTGCCGCTTCTTCGCTGTCAAAGCGAATGGTTTCCACCGAATTCACTGCAACGCCGAGCTCGCTATACATGTAATCGTTGTACCCGTCGGAGCCGGAAGTTCGGATGACCACCACATCGCCGCCATTGGCTTTTTCCAAAAACCAAACCATGGCTTCGTCGCTTTCGCCGGCGCCGCCCATCAGGCAAAGGCCAAACTCGGGCTGCACGTCGATATTCTCTTCGTTGCCGGTAAAGTAAGAAGTGTAAGACTGTCCGGATGCCCAACCCGCGGCAAGGCAAAATGCGAATGCACTTAAAACCGTTTTCATAATTTCTCAAATTTAAATCCCGTTCCGGGAAGATACGCACTGATTTTCATTCTTTTAAATCCAATTTTTCCATCCTGTTCAAAATAGGCTTGCGGCCGCGAAAACACCATCACCTGCCCTTCGCCCACAACTGCGCACGAATCGCGATTTACCACGAGGGCGGTAGATTCTTCAATTCCCACGGCGTAGGGATATTTTGTGTCGGCCATAGCCGATAAAATGCGGTTGTACCGGCTTCGCGCCACAAAATGCTGGTCGATTATTACGCTGTCTAAAAGTCCGAGGCCCTCTGCGTAAACGCCGTTGTTGTAGAGTAGTCTTCCGTAGGTGGGTTCGTATTCGGTGTACATGTATTGATCGCCGGTAATCATGATTTTTCCCATCATCGCCGCACCGGCACTGGTTCCAGCCACCACTGTTCCGTGGATATACCCCCTGTAAATAGCCGAAACATAGGTTTTAGGGACGGCGTCAAAAAACCTGTTTTGGTTTCCACCGGTGATGTAAATCAGCGCCGCATTGGCCACCGAATCGGTTGGGAAATTTGCCACACGGGCGGAGTCGACGTGGATGACCGGCAGGTCTGAGTGCGCCGACAATTGTTTTTCAACGTAGTGGAACGCGGTATCTGGTTCGGCGCTTGGATGTGTAAAAACGAGTGCATAACCCCCGTTAGATAGAGCCAAATCCACAAGGCTTTTCATCAATTTTTCGGGCCGAGCTCCTCCGCCAATAATAAACAGCTTTCCTTTGGCATTGGCTCCAATTACCGCGCGATGTTCCTTTTGGGAAATCAGCAGTGTATCGGCAGTACCGTTTACGTTTCCGTCGTTTTGGGGCGCTGAACATTTCGCCAGCAAGCTCAAAGCCAAAAGCGCAAATATGAGTTTTATTGATCCCACCAAAACCTGTCTTGCATATTAGGAGCTGGCGCCGGAAAGCTCGAGTTTCGCAGGCGCTCGCTCTGTGGATATATGAGTCGTCGGGGTATTTCCCCGCTCGGATTCGCCGGCCCACTTCCCGATTCATTGGGTACCAGCTCGGGGTAACCCGTTCGGCGGAAGTCTGCCCACGGCTCGGGACTGGTAAACAGGGCGATGTATTTTTGGGTGATAATCACTTCCAGGTTGGCTTCAAAATCGCCGTTGAGCTGGACGTGTTTTGCGATGTAGGCGTCGGCATCTTCTTGAGAAATTTCTCCGAAAGACTGTTGGCTCATGGAGAGCAAGACCGCTTCTTCTAATATCGGTTGAGCCGCAGAGGCACCTGCAGTTCTCAATTGGGCTTCGGCCCGAATAAAAAGTTCTTCCAGATAAGATGCGATCTTTACCGGCGCTGCCGGAGTGGAGTAAAAATCTCCCGGTTTTTTGTTACCTCCCGAAAAGGGAATATTGGTGAAAATAAACGCTTCGCGCGGGTCTGATATTTCAGCGATCAGTTCTGAAAAATCGTCGTCTACAAGAGCCCTTGGCGTAATAGAATAGGTACTGAAAATAGGATTTATATCTGTTCCCGTTCCCAGATAGGGGTAGGCAAAGTCGGCCAAATCCGAACCAAATCCACCTCCTGCTAGTGCATCCAGAGCATCTGAAGCTGCCGACGATGTTTGCTTGGTAGTTCGCAGGTAATACCTGGCTTTAAGTACACGCGCCGCACGCTGCCAGGCGTTAAGATCGCCGCCGTAAAATAAATCGTCCGCACCTGGCGAAAATACACTTTCTGCTTGGGAAAGGTCTGAAACGGCGCGTTCGAGCAAGGAGTGGATTACTCCGTACAAAACCTCCTGACTATCGTATGCGGGATTCGGGAAATCCGATCCTTGCAAAGCTTGCGTGTAAGGCACATCGCCCCATGTATCGCAAAGCAAGCCGAGAGTGGTGGCCATTTGAACGCGAGCCACTCCGCCATAATGCGATGCACCTTCGGCGTCTGCCTTATCGATTATAATTCCCAGGTTTACCATGGCGTTGACATATAAGTCGCTCCATTCGTTACCGACAAAAAGCTCGTCGGGACTATACACTTCTAGCGACGCTTCCTGCCCTTCAACGCCTTTAAGTTGCTGTGAGAAAATATTGGTTGTTCGGAATAATCCGCCGCCTTGCGCATCAGCAAGTGCTTTTTGAGTTGGGGGCAGCAAAGTACTGAAAGGCACATCAGCCGGCACGTTTGGGTTTTCGTTAAACTCTTCTATATCACAGGCGGTGAAAAAAAGAAGGGCAAGAATAGATATGATCAATTTCGTTTTCATTGCTGTAATTTAAAAAGTTACGGAAAGATTGAGTCCATAGCTGCGCGTATTGGGATTATTAAAATAATCGCGGCCAAAAGCGTTTGAAGCGCCACCCAGCGAAGTTTCGGGATCAATACCGGTATAATTTGTAATCAAGAATAGATTTCGAGCTGTAACCGTAACCGATGCCCGGCTAATTCCAATTCGCTTGCACAACTCGGGCGAAAAAGAATATGTGAGGTTAAGGTCTCGCAAGCGTACCCAGTTTACTTCTTCGATGTTGTATTCAGAAACGCCAACCAACCCACCGCCAGTTACGGTAAAAAACTCCTCGTCAATGCGGATAGGGGTAACATTCACTTCGCCGCCGTTGGCATATACTCCATCCCATATTATTTCTTCTTGTCTATTTTCGGTATCAATATGCGTTCCCAGTCTTCGAGAAACCGCTTTGGTTCCATTGTACATATCGCCTCCCACGCGAATATCGAGCAAAAAGCTCAGGCTAAAATTTCGCCAGCCAAAGCCGTTTCGCCAACCCATGGTAAAATCTGGATTGGGATCGCCAATTACACCGTTTTCCGAGTCGCGGATGGGGTAGCCATTGTCGTCTACCAAAATATTTCCCGCATCGTCGCGCAGCCATCGCGACCCGTATAGCACACCATACTGGTATCCCACAATTACTCGAGACTGTGTAGAAGCGAGCCCGTTACTCGGCAACGCGATGTTGTTCTGCCCTTGAGCCAGACTCACAACCTCACTGCGGTTTCGGGTAAAGTTCAGGCTACTCTTCCACCAAATGCTGTTGGGTTTCGAAACGTTTCGCTCCAGAATATCGGCTTCCACCAGAGCTTCCCAACCGCGGTTGTCTATCTGCCCAATATTGGTAACAAAATTGGTGTAGCCCGTGCTATTTGCAATCGGCACCACCACGATTTGATCGCGCGATGATGTGTTGTAATAGGACAGGTCTAACCTCACCCGGTTGTTTCGCGATCTAAGATCGGTTCCCACTTCAAAAGCGCGGGTAAATTCGGGGCTCAACTGGTTATTTCCAATAGTACTGTTCGGAAAGTAAGAGAGCTGACCCTGTGTGGAACCTCCCGACACGAAATAATTCGTAGTGAGGTAATTTTGGAAAGCATCGTTTCCGGTAACGGCAAACGAAGACCGAAGTTTTCCGTATTCTACAAATCCGAAGTCAGCGAGTTCTGTAAAAACAAACCCATAGCTTACCGATGGGTAGAAAAAGGAATTGTTTCCGTTGGGCAGGGTGCTAGACCAGTCGTTTCTACCGGTAAAAGTCAGGTAGTGCATCCGTTTGTAATCCAGAGATAAATCGCCGTAAACTCCCATGAGTCTGGAGCGATCCAGAAAATCGTCAGCTTCTACATTGAGTGAAGCGACATTCGACATATCGTAAAACCCATCGATCACAAAATCGAACCCATCTACGATATAAAAGGTTTTGTTAAACTCCTGATAATTGTGCCCAACGGTAAGGCTGGCATTGAAATCTTCGGAAAAAGAATACTCGGCATTCACAATAAAATCGTTCACAATATTTTTCTGGGTAACGGTTTCATCGAATATGGCCCCGCCCAGGTCTTTAAATTCGTTCGAGCCTGCATCCCAGTGGCTTTTGCGCTTCTCGGCGTAGGTATCTACTCCCGGGCGCTCGGTGATGGTGAGCCAGGAATAAGGCCGCCATTTGAACTCCACAAAACCAATAAGGCGGTTCAGCGACTCTTCATTGCGGTTTTTGTTTATAGACCAGTAGGGATTGTCGTAGGTGTCGTGGTAGGTGCGCTGCGAACCGTTGGGGTTGGAATAAGCCGAAGGCGTATTAACCGGATCGTCGGTTCCATTCGTCAGATCGTACGATGGCGGTGAGCGCATCAATCCGAGCATAACCCCGGATAGATTGCTTCCCCGCTGTGCTCTGTCGGCATTAGATGAAACGTAGTTTGCAGAAAACTTTATATCCATATTCTCGCGGATGGCGGTATTTCCCGTTGCGCGGATCGATGTTCGGTTGTAGTCGGTAAGCGGCACTATACCCGACTGGCGCAGATCTGAAGCCGAAAGGTAGAACCCGGAATTTTCGTTTCCGCCCCGAACGCTGATGTTATTATTGAGGGTAACACCGGTTCGGAAAAAATTATTCAGGTTGTCAAATGGTTCTATACGGTTTCCCGTAGCTTCGGGATCATCTGACGGCACAATTGATCCATCGGCCGCATAGCGCAACGACGAAAGCGGCGCCCCCCAGGTGGTATTTACACCTTCAACGTACTCGCCTCCAGCTCCCTGAGAATAACGACTTTGTTTTTC
Source organism: Flavobacteriales bacterium (assembly GCA_020201045.1). Lineage (GTDB taxonomy): Bacteria > Bacteroidota > Bacteroidia > Flavobacteriales_D > Cryomorphaceae > JAIVHP01. The sequence continues at coordinate 1,336 of JAIVHP010000036.1, read as the reverse complement.
GGGAAGCTTATTTACCTGATCTATCGTGGTTGTGCTGCTAAAAGTAACTTCCGTCTTTCCATTTTTTCCCTGTTTGGTATTGATCACTACGGCTCCGTTAGAAGCCTGGAGTCCGTAAAGTGCCGATGCCGCGCCGCCCTTGAGCACAGAAATACTCTCAATGTCGTCGGGGTTAATATCGAGTGCGCGGTTTGCCTGATCGGTGAAATTCGACCCGCGGTAGTTGTTGTCGATCGGAATACCATCCACGATAAACAGCGGATCGTTGGCGCCGTTTATCGATTGATTTCCGCGGATGCGAATGGTGGATGAAGCACCCGGCGAACCCGATGTGGATGTTACCGAAACACCGGCAACCTTGGCGTTAAGCGCATTTACCACATTTGCTTCGCGCGATTCGAGAATCTGTTCTCCGTCCACTTCGCTTACGCTGTACCCCATTTTTCGCTTGTCCTTCTCAATACCTATTGCGGTAACCACTACTTCGTTTAGCAGTTCCTGGTTCGACTCGAGCTCAATATTTATTTCAGTGCGTCCTTCAATGGGAATAGACTGCTTTTTATAGCCGAGGTAGGAGCTTTGAATAGTGCCCTCGCGCATTTCTTGGTCGGTTAAATCTAATTGGTATCTACCTTCAATATCGGTAGACTTCCCTTTGGTGGTGCCTTTAAGAACTACCGAAACACCGGGGAGGGCTTCGCCGGTCTCAGCATCTTTTACGATTCCAGACACCGCATTTTGTCCGAAAGCCGGGAAGCAAAGTACTGAGGCTACAACCCACGACACTGTGGCCAGGATTAATTTCATATCGAGTAATTTAAGTGGAAAGGAAATGGAAAGTAGAGATGGGGGTTGGGAGAAACCCGGCTACTAGCAATCGAATATAGGCTGAAGGTTTCGGAGAGAAACCGCCTTATTGAAATACCGCGTTATTGTTTTATATTCAGTCAATTCGATAAAATTCTCCGTCAATATTAATTTTTTTTTTGGATAACGCCAAATTCAGATTTAAAAATGATGAGGTGTTTGATCATTTAAAATGGGTTGAGAATGAGATAAAGAATAAGATTTCGGAATTATCCTCCCCCTCATGCCTGAGGCAGACAAGTCCGAAGGGGAACGACCCCATTTGCGGTGGAATGGGAGAGTGTAGTGAATAGTGAATAGTGTATAGTGAATAGTTGAATAGTGTATAGTGAATAGTGAAAAATGTATAGTGAATAGTGAACAGCCTGCCGAAGGAAGGTGTATAGTGAAAAATGACAGCGAGTCAATAGATTGGTTTTAGATGCCTGGATTCAACCGCACTTGGACAATATTGCACCGTGAGCGCAAT
>JAIVHP010000035.1:9503-24186 GCA_020201045.1 Flavobacteriales bacterium | reverse complement strand
TTGGTTTAATTTTAATACTTTCGACCATTCAATATTTGAAGATAAGCAATGTTATGAGGCATGTGCTGGTTTGGGTTTTAATAACCTTTATTTTAGGCAGTTGTACAGTAAACAAGGATATCCTTTTTAAGGCACCAAAAGATTACGAGTACGCCGAACTTCCGGATACTTCCATAATTGCATCGAAATTAACGATTAACAATCAGGTTTCCCTAGACTTTTTCACCGGAGATGGTCATATGTTGATAGAAATGGGAATTGGATCTACGGTGCTATCGCAAGGCGGGGGTGGAAACCAAACGATGAACAGGCGGGGTATGGGAAGTATGATGACCTACCTGATTGACGTAGATGGCACAGCCAAATTACCCGTTTTGGGCCGCGTGAAACTGGCCGGACTCACCATCCGGGAAGCCGAAGAAAAACTCGAAAATCTTTACTCGCAATACTACAACGAGCCCTTTGTGATTTTAAGGGTAAACAATAACCGCGTAATCGTATCGCCAGGTTCCGGCGGAACAGCTCAGGTAATTACGCTGGCAAACAACAACACCACCCTGTTGGAAGCTCTGGCTATGGCCGGAGGCGTTGTAGAACGCGGAATAGCCAGTAAAATAAAACTGATAAGAACTAACGAAAACACCGGTAAGCGCGATGTTTATAACATAGACCTTTCTACCATAGATGGACTGGAGCAGGCAGACTTTGTAGTGCAACCGAATGACATTATTTATGTGGAGCCACTGCCCCTTATTGCCCGCGAGGTACTTCGAGAAATCACTCCGATCGTTTCTTTGCTAAGCACGGCTGTGCTGCTTATAACCCTGGCCAACAACTTGTAATCTAAATGTATAACGAAGACATATCAAAGCTCAACAACAATTTTGAGAGCTATAGAGAACGTCTTACAAACTTTAGCAATGAGTTTGAACTGGGGCTGTTTTTGCACATCCTCCGCAAAAATCTTTATTTAATCGTCATTATTGTAGCCATTGCGGTTACGGGCTCTTCGGTTTACCTGAGATACACCGCCCCCACTTACGAAGCGCGAACGATTATACAGCTCAGCAACAGCGACAACGCAAAGCGGGTTTTAAATGTGAGCCAGTTTTACGAAGACAATACCCTGCTCAAGGAAATTGAGCTTATGAAATCGAAATTACTGGTACAGCGGGTTATCAAAAAACTTCCGCTCGAAATTAGCTATTTCGAAAAGGGCGAAATACTCACTGACCAGCGGTATCCTACTTCGTCATTTGTAATCGAACTGTCGACTGTAAAGGACTCGTCGATTATGGATAGCCCCATTTTCGTGCGGTTCGGGATGGACAACACCTACCACCTGGAGCTCGGCGGAAATAAATTAGGCGAGACAGAACGCATAGGCCGGATGGCCGAAAACAGGTATTTTGAATATAAGCTTCTCGTAATTGACGCCAGTCACTTTAAACGGGTAGAAGAACAAAAAGTAGAGTTCTATTTTAAGCTCAATAGACCGGGAACACTCGCCAATATCTACTCCCGGAATATGGGGATAAAAATCCTGAACAACACCGCTCAAACCATAGAGATCAGCCTCAAAGATCACAACCCGGGTATTGCACGAGACTTTGTGATTGCTCACGCCGAAGAGTACATCAAGTTCGACTTAGAAAACAGGGAACAGAGCGCCAAAAGCATTATAAAATTTATTGACAACCAACTCGATACGGTTTACCAAAACCTGCGCGACTCGGAGTTGCAGCTCAATATCTACAAGAAGGAAAACAAAATCTCTAACCTCGATAACGTTTCGACGCTTTACTTTGACTACTTCCGCGAGTTTGAAGATGAGATTATTCAATTGGAATTGGAAGAGAATATGCTTCAGCAAGTTCTCACAACCATTGAAGCACAGAATGAAAATGTAGATGTATACGATATTATTCCCCTCCTTACCGGTACCAAATACGAAAACTCCATTGCGACAATGCTCGATAAACTTCGAGACTTGCTCGTGCAGCGCGAAGAAATTCAATACGATTTAAAAGAGACCAGCAAGCGGATTAAATCATTGGATTACAGCATTGCCATCCAAAAAGACCTTATCCTGAAAAGCATTGAGTCGGCTTTGGAAAAAATTCAATTGCGGAAAGAATACCTCGAATCTAAAATTCAGGAGTACGAAGACGACTTTGGGGAATTACCGAAGAAAGAGTTGGAGTACGCCCGCTTGAAAAGACTTTTCGACATTAACGAGAAGTATTACACCCTTCTTCTCGAAAAGAAAACACAGTACCGCATTTCTCAGGCGGGTTACGTTCCCGAAAACCGCATTTTGGAACGGGTGATCAGTTCCAACGCACCGGTTTCGCCGAAGAAAAACCTGATTACCACAGGGGCTATAGTAGCGGGCGTATTGCTCTCGCTGCTCATCATTGTAATTAAGTATCTGCTCCACAGCAATATTACTTCGCTTAGCGAAATCACAAAACTATCGAATGCATCGATTACCATTCTCGGTATGATTCCCAAGTACAAAAAGGACATACCCACTTCTCAATTATTAATAGACAAGAGTCCGAAGTCTATGATTTCGGAAGCCTTCCGGAGTCTGAGAACCAACCTTCAATTTATGGGAGACGGCTCGCATCAGGAAGAAGCTAAAATTATTGCCATTACTTCTACCACATCTGGGGAGGGTAAAACCTTTGTGGCCATTAACCTGGCGGGCATTATTTCTTATTCGGGGCAAAGTGTAATTGTATTAGACCTCGATATGCGAAAACCAAAAATTCACCTGGGTTTCGACGTAGATAATGTTCGGGGAATGAGCACCATCCTGATCGGGAAATCAGACCTGAATAATTGTATACAACAGAGTAAAGTAGACAATCTGGATTTTATCACCGCAGGGCCCATTCCACCAAATCCCGCAGAGCTCATCATATCGGGCAAAATGCAGGAAGTTTTAAAAGAACTGAAGCACCGGTACGACGTAATAATTATAGACAACCCGCCGGTGGGATTAGTAACAGATGGTATCCAAATGATCAAACAGGCAGATCACCCCATCTTTATTTTCCGCGCCGACTTTTCTAAAAAGCAATACGTGCAGATGGTAGACCGATTGATTAACGAAAATAACCTTCACAAGCTATCTGTTGTGCTAAACTGCGTAGATGTAGACCGAAATAAATACGGTTACAGCTACGGGTATGGGTATGGCTACGGATACGGTTACGGCTATGGATACGGCTACGGGTATTACGACGATAACAAGAAAGAACCAAAGGGCAACTGGATATCCCGTATTTTTAAGAGCTAATGATTGTTGAGCGTACCCATATCGATGATCTTTTGATTATTAAACCCGATGTGTTTGAAGACAACCGCGGTTATTTTACCGAGAGCTTCAACGCGGCGCGTTTCAAATCCAAAACGGGATTAGATGTCGTATTTGTTCAAGATAACGAGTCTATGTCGAATAAAAACGTACTCCGCGGGCTACACTTTCAAAAACCACCGCACGGGCAGGGAAAGCTGGTAAGGGTGGTAAAAGGTGCCGTGCTAGATGTTGCCGTAGACATCCGCAAAGGCTCTCCCACTTTTGGACAATACGCCAAGGTAGAGCTCAATGAAAAGAATAAATTGCAGTTTTATGTGCCCCCCGGTTTCGCACACGGATTTCTGGTTCTCGAAGACCACACGATTTTTTCGTATAAATGCACCAACTACTACAACAGAGAGAGCGAAGATGGACTGAGGTGGAATGACGAGGCTATTGGTGTGGATTGGGGAATAAGCAACCCCATTTTATCGGAAAAGGATAAGCATGCGCAGAAGCTTGATGGTAACTTTGTAAGCCCTTTTGAATATGTCTAGCGAAGTTTATCACATAACGCTTTACACATTTTTCTTTTTCGGAATGACAGCTTTTGCACTTTTGATCAATAGCATACTCTTGCGATTTGTAAAAACACTCGGAACGAAAAATCAGCCCGGAGCGGTGGTAAGGTGGAGCTCCGAAACAAAGCCCGCTATTGGCGGACTGGCTTTCTTTATTCTGTTTTTAATTTCCTTCTGGGTCTATTCTATTGTCTTTGATGCCAACCAGGTATTTAACAGCGCTCCCATTTTGGGTTTACTCATAGCCAGCACCATGGGCTTTGTGATGGGATTAACGGATGATGCCTACAATACGCGGCCCTATTTAAAACTCACCGTTCAAATTTTATGCGGAGTTATTTTAGCCCTTACGGGATCGCACATCGAGCTTTTTGAAGAAAACATTTTTAATCAAATTCTCACTGTTGTTTGGGTAGTTGGCATTATGAACTCCATAAATATGCTCGATAATATGGATGGAATCGCCGCCAGCGTATCGGGTTTTATTATCCTGGCGGCAGTGTGCGGAAATCTTTTCGCCGGCAATTGGGCTAGCTTTGATTTTGTGCTGTTGCTGGGTATGCTGGGCTCCATCATTGGATTTTTATTTTTCAACTGGAACCCAAGCTCCATGTATATGGGCGACACAGGAAGCCAGTTTCTTGGAATTATCCTGGCCTATATCGGTATTCACTATTGCTGGAATGCATCTTCGCCCGACGGAACATCCAGTCTCCTAATATCTCTGGGGGCACTGCTAAGTGTATTTATCCTGCCACTTGCCGATACCACCACCGTAACCATAAACAGGCTCCGCAAAGGCCAATCGCCATTTGTGGGTGGCAAAGACCACACCACACACAACCTGTATTACCTGGGTTTTTCAGACCGACAGGTAGCGCTTATTTTTATCGTGATATCTGCCATTGGACTTTTGGCATACTTAGTGCTCACAAGTAGTTGGGGCCTATTGAATCCGATTGTCGCCGGAATTTCTGCCATTTCTTTTTTTGTTGCAGTTTTTTCAGTACTCTTTGGCATCACCGAGTACAACAAGCGAAAAAATGTAGCGGATATTCGCGAAGAAAGCCCAGAAGGCGATGAACAAGGTAAACCACAAAAAATAAGGGAGTTTGATGAACAGTCTGTTTAATACGTTCGCTAAAAAACTATTCGCTGCAAGCTGTGCGATATTTGTCCTGGGAATGACTTTGATCGTGGTTGCCTTCAGCATGGAAGACGAAGAAGTGGACCCGTCTTATCAAAAATATTTCAATGAAAATTACAAAATCTTTTCGCTAAACACCCCCGATAACATAGCATTTGCCGGCGAAGAAGTGCCCCTGCAAATTCTGGATGTAAGGGAAAAGTTAGATCGGGAGCTTTTGGTAAACACCTATTGGCAATCACAGTCGCTTTTATTCCACAAGCGTGCAAACCGGTGGTTTCCGGTTATAGAACCGATCCTTGAAAAAAACGGGGTGCCCGACGACTTTAAGTATTTGGCCGTAATAGAGAGTGGCCTTACCAATGTAGTGAGCCCTGCCGGTGCTACCGGTTACTGGCAATTATTAAAGCACACCGGCCGCGAGTACGGGCTGGAAATAAACAACGAAGTAGACGAGCGATACCACGTAGAAAAGAGTACCGAAGCGGCATGCAAGTATTTAAAAGACGCATACAAGATATACGGGAGCTGGACCCTTGCCGCAGCTTCGTACAACATGGGTATGACGGGGCTAAATCGGCAAATAGAGCGGCAACAGGTTTTTAATTATTACGATTTACTTCTCAACGAAGAAACCGGCAGGTATTTGTACCGGATTTTGGCGCTTAAAGAAATACTCGGCAAGCCATCTCTTTATGGATTTCACTTCAGACCGAAAGATTTATATACCACTTACGAAGTAGAAGAAGTGATGGTAGATACAGCGGTAGATAATTTCGCCGATTTCGCCGAACAGCAAGAGATCAATTATAAAATCCTGAAGATTCTCAACCCCTGGCTTCGCGAAGCTTTTATAACCAATCCCAAAAACAAAGCCTATCTCATTAAAATTCCCATAGACAAAACGGCAGGGCTTGTGCCTTTTGAGCCTGCGCCAAAACAAATATCTGTATCAGACTCTTTAAGTGGTGACACCATCATCATAGATCAATAGTGAAAAACACATCTTCCCCCACCTTAACCGAAGACAAGATTGAAGTTCTTGGAGCCAGGGTACACAACCTCAAGAATATAGACGTTACCATACCCCGCGATAAGCTCGTAGTGATTACCGGCCTGAGCGGAAGTGGGAAATCTTCGCTCGCTTTCGATACCATTTACGCCGAAGGGCAGCGCCGGTACGTTGAGACTTTTTCGGCCTATGCCAGGCAATTTCTCGGTAACTTGGAACGGCCCGACGTAGACAAAATTTCGGGGCTTAGCCCGGTTATTGCCATCGAGCAGAAAACCATTAGCAAGAGCCCGCGATCTACGGTGGGAACCATTACCGAAATCTACGACTTTCTGAGATTGCTCTACGCAAGAGTGGGCGACGCTTATTCTTACAACACCGGCGAAAAGATGGTAAAGTACAGCGAAGATCAAATCATAGATTTGATCTTAAGCGACTACGCCAACAAAAAAATATCGGTGCTCGCTCCACTGGTAAAAGGTAGAAAAGGACATTACCGCGAGCTTTTTGAGCAAATTTCCAAGCAGGGCTATATTAGGGCGCGGGTAGACGGCGAAATTATAGAAATTACGCCGGGTCTAAAATTAGACCGATATAAGATTCACGATATTGAAGTGGTTATAGATCGGATCCAGGTAAAGAAATCAGATCTTGAACGGCTAAGGTCGAGCATTTCAAAGGGTTTTGAAGTGGGCAAAGATTCTATTTTAATTCACGATCTGGAGTCGGAAACAGCGAGGCATTACAGCAAAAATCTGATGTGCCCAACCACGGGTATCTCCTACCCCGAACCCGAGCCAAATCTATTTTCATTCAATTCGCCTTACGGAGTATGCAAGCGGTGCAACGGAATTGGGGAAGTGAGTGAGATCGATCGGAAAAAGCTTATTCCCGATCCGAAAAAGAGCATTAAGAAAGGCGGGCTTGCACCACTAGGAACCTACAAAAACAATTGGATCTTCAGGCAGATTGGTGCCTTACTCAATAAATACGATTTGAGTCTCGACACCCCCATCTCAAAAATTGACGACGAGCTCGTAGATAAGATGTTAAACGGCACCGACGAGACCATTCGCGTAACCGGAAACACGGGTGTGAACGAGTACAGTGTTAGGTTTGAAGGCATTGTGAATTTTATTCAAAGGCAAGCCGACGAGAATGCTTCGCGCCCCATCCAAAGATGGGCAAAGAGTTTTATGAATCAGGTAATCTGCCCCAAATGCCACGGCGCCAGGCTGAGGGACGAAGCCCTCCATTTCAAACTAGACGAAAAGAACATTTCGGAAATTTCGATGCTCAGCATTAGCGCCTTCGACAAATGGATCAATGCCCTGGAACCCAAAATATCGAAGCGTCAAAAGCGGATTGCCCACGACATCATAAAGGAGATAAAAAATCGGTCGGGATTTTTAACCGATGTGGGGCTCAATTACCTCAGCTTAAATCGAAGTGCCAAGACCCTATCGGGTGGAGAAGCACAGCGAATAAGACTGGCCACTCAAATTGGATCGCAATTGGTGGGCGTGCTCTACATTCTCGACGAGCCGAGCATTGGCCTACACCAGCGAGATAACAACAAACTCATAGATTCCCTTAAAGCGCTGCGCGATATGGGGAACTCCATTATTGTAGTGGAGCACGATAAGGATATGATTCTGTCGGCAGACCACGTGGTAGACATTGGCCCCTTTGCCGGTATACACGGCGGAGAAATTGTAAATGAAGGCCAGGGTGAAAACTTATTCAAAGGCAACTCCCTCACAGCAGATTACCTTTCGGGGAAGAAAGAAATAGCTCTGCCCCAAAAACGCAGAAAAGGTTCGGGCAAAAAAATCACCCTGACCGGCGCAACCGGAAATAACCTAAAGGGATTTAAAGCAGAGTTTCCGCTGGGAAAATTCGTTTGTGTAACGGGAGTTTCGGGAAGTGGAAAATCCACTCTCGTAAACCAAACCCTCTACCCCATTCTAAACGAACACATTTATAAAGGCGTCAAGAAACCGCTGCCCTATACAAAAATTGCGGGGCTTGAGCACCTTGACAAGGTCATAGAGATAGACCAATCGCCCATAGGTCGCACACCGCGAAGTAACCCGGCAACATACACCGGCGTATTCACCGATATCCGAACCCTCTTTGCCGAGCTCCCCGAGGCCAAAATACGGGGCTATAAAGCCGGTAGATTTTCGTTTAACCGTAGAATGCGAAACGTGTCAGGGTAGGCGCTACAACCGCGAAACGCTGGAAGTACGCCTGAAGGGAAATTCCATAAGCGACGTGCTCGACATGACGGTAGAAACGGCTGTGGAATTTTTTAAAGACTACCCTAAAATTTCGCGTAAAATCAAAACCCTGCTCGATGTGGGGCTGGGATACATCACGTTAGGTCAGCAATCTACCACCCTTTCGGGAGGAGAAGCGCAAAGAATAAAACTGTCGTCAGAGCTGTCAAAACGAGACACCGGAAGTACATTTTATATATTAGACGAGCCCACTACGGGTTTGCATTTTGAAGATATCAGGCTTTTAATCGATGTCCTTAATAAATTGGTTGACAGCGGAAACACCGTTTTAGTGATAGAACACAACCTCGACATCATAAAAGTAGCCGATTACATTTTAGATATTGGCCCCGAAGGTGGCGATGATGGAGGAAATTTAGTGGCAGCCGGAACACCCGAAGCGATATGCAAAAAGAATAAAGGATATACCGCAAGATACTTAATACCAGAACTCCATGCACGACAACAACAAAGACGACAAACGCATTAAGCGGGCCTTTAAGCCCAAAAGTTGGAACGAAACCAAAACCAACGATAGCTGGGCCATTTTTAAAATCATGTCCGAATTTGTAGAGGGCTTTGAAAAGTTGTCGCGTATAAAGCCCTGCGTCACCATTTTTGGATCGGCCAGATTTACCGAAGACGATCCATCGTACACCGCAGCCGAAGAAATTGCATTCAACCTGAGCCAAAAGGGCTATGGAGTGATAACCGGCGGCGGCCCGGGAATAATGGAAGCAGGTAACCGCGGTGCTCATCGCGGAGGAGGCGTTAGTGTAGGCCTTAATATTGAACTTCCTTTTGAGCAACAGGGAAACCCCTATATCGATAAGGACAAACTCATTATGTTCGATTATTTCTTTGTTCGCAAGGTGATGTTTATGAAGTATTCCCAGGGATTTATCGTTATGCCCGGCGGATTTGGTACCCTCGATGAACTCTTCGAAGCGCTTACGCTGATACAAACGGGCAAAATAGGACGATTCCCCATCATTTTATACGGTAAAGACTATTGGGAAGGACTCTTAGATTGGGTGAAAAAAGCCCTGGTAGATCAATATAAAACCATTAGCCCCGAAGACTTACAACTATTTAGGGTGGTAAACACACCGGAAGAAGCCGTGGAGCACATCGAAAGATTTTACGGCAAGTATCTACTCAAACCCAACTTCTAAGACAGAAATTTCTCCTCACCTGATTTTCAACACGATTCTGTTTGCAAAAACGATATTTTGTAGGCTGAATGCCCTTGCTTTGTCAATAGATTTGTTTTGTACCCTATTATGGTATAGAAAAAAGCATGGTGAAATCAGCACTTATCGGATTAAACGTCCTGGGCATACTCTTTCTAAGTTTGCTACAGAAAAACAATATTGAAATAACGCATGACCTACCTTCGGAACTCAACCCGGGAGAAGAACAAGTAGTAACGGTAAACATTGACAAATCTGATGTAACAGGTTTTGCCAAATTTCAGGTTACCGTAATGGAAGGTATGACCATTGAGCCCGTAGAAACATCGGGATCTTCGTTTACCTTTAATAACCACAAGGCAAAGTTTATCTGGATGGCGCTGCCATCGTCCAAAAAATTTACCATAAAGTACCGCGTCATCGCGAGCAATGACTTCGAGGGAACATGTGATATCTCATCGAGATTCTCGTATATCTACGAAAGTGAAAGAAAGAATTTCGACATCGCAGACCACACCGTTGTTGTTGGCGATGGAGATGCAGTAGCCGACATATCGGAAGATACTGAAGAAAAACCGGCCGAAAATGCCAACGCCGAAGCGCAAATTACCCGATCTATAGCGCCTGCCGGAGTGAATCAGTGGAAGGTAAATGTGGAGATTTCTAAATCGCAACTCGAAGGGTTTGGTAAAATTGAAGAGATTGTCCCCAAGGGATTTACTGCCATTGATCTCAAATCGAGTTCGGCCGTTTTTGCCGTAGAAGACCAACTCGTAAAATACATTTGGTACGATATATCGCAAAACGACAAAGTGGTTGTGACGTATAAACTCCTCCCGGTAATTGCAATGGAAGAGGAAGAACCGGAGATAAGCGGAACATTCACATATTTAAAAAATGAAATGAATGTGGTAGTGGATATTAAATCCGGATCAACGCCAGATGCTGATGAAACTCCTGTGGCCGCAGAAGATACCGAAAACGACGAAGAAATACTCGCCGAAGTGGAAAATCTTAAACCGGAGAGCGCAGCCGTTGAAACAAACGGCGACACGGACGGTGACACAGAACAACCTGAAGACATCAGCGAAGATATCACTGGTGAAGAAGCTGCAGAAACGGAATTGGCGGAGGCGACAGATGACGACGTTGAAACCACCGTTGAAAAGTTGAAAAAGGAGCAGGAAGGAACAATAGTCGAGCGCGACAATAAAGATGAAGAAGTCATAGACGACCCGGAAGCTTCGAAGGATAAAGCGGATAAGAAAAAAGCCAATGTTGACGGAAACATGGTAGACGTTCCCGATCCGGAAAGGGGAATTTTTTACCGCGTACAAATCGCAGCGGGTCACAACAACCTGAAAAAGGAAACTTTTGCCAAGCTGTACGCATTTACAGAAGGATATAAAATTGAACCCATAGACGGTTGGATCAAGTACACCACGGGGTATCACGAAATATACAAGTCGGCGCGAAACGATAGAGAGCGCATAAAAACGGCCTACGAAAAGTTTCAGGGACCATTTGTAACAGCGTATAACGAGGGTGTTCGGATTACCGTTCAGGAAGCCTTGATGATTACCGATCAGCAATGGTATCAGTAAACAAGATTTACACTGTTTTTTTGGAACAAATCCCGGGAAATGATAGTATACAGTAGGTAATTAGTGTCTGTCTATAGAGTACATTATCGGCGTTGCACTTCTTTTGTAAACCCGCTACGGCGGGCAGGCAGTCACCCCGACGCATGTCGGGGCTCCCTGCCTAAAGGACCGGCAGGCAGGCTTGCTAATGACCTCTCTAGTTCAGCCACTTGAGAGTCTTGCTAATGACCTCTCTAGTTCAGCCACTTGAGAGTATTGATAAACTCTAATTAGAACTGCATGCCCCTCAGAAACCGACATATTCTTGTATCTCTCATTCTCATCTTGAGCTTTGTACGGGCCGGGGCGCAGGAAAGCGACTCGCTTTCAGTACCTTCCAATGAATTAAACCGACCCCTATTGGAAATGGGCGTAGGGCACCTTTCCTATTTCGGAGATGTCGGTAATTTAAATGGCATAGGTCAAAGCTCTGTACTCAACTGGGGATACCACATCAGCCTGAGAAACCCCATTTCCGAATCTGTGGGGCTCAATGTTTTCGCCATGTTTGGGAAGATCAGGGCAAATGAGCGTCTTGTAAACGGCAATGCGGACTTTGAAACCAAAATAAGAATGGGTGGAATTGCCCTCACCTATAATTTCAGTGAGTTTCTACCCGAGAATCGAAGCATTACTCCCTACGTCTCACTGGGCTTCTCCACATTTGAGTTTGCTCCAAAGGCAGATCTTTTCGATGCAGAAGGCAATCGATATCACTATTGGAATGATGGTAGCATCAGGGTTTTACCGCAAAGCTCTCCGGAAGCCAATCCCGAAACCACCCAAAGAATTACCAGAGATTACCACTACGAAACAGATTTAAGGGAAACCCGTGAAAAAGGAGATCAGTACAACTTGAGAGGCTTCTCTATGCCAATCGGGGCGGGAGTAGATTTGGAAATAAGCCCGGCCTTCACACTAAAAATGGGCGCTGAGTATCACTTGAGTTTTACAGACAATATCGACAATATAAACCCTGAATTCAGCCCTTCACCGAGTCAGAAAAAAGGCAACGACGATTTTCTTTATTCAAGCATCGGTATTTCTTACAATTTAAAATACAAGAAACCCAAAACCAAAAGCGGCAGTTCATTGCCCGATGAAGATTTACTGGCCATTGAATTTGCCGATGAAGACGGCGATGGTGTGGCAGATATCGTAGATCAGTGTCCGTCTACGCCGAAGGGCGCAGAAATAGACCAATTCGGCTGCCCTATAGATGAAGACCAGGATGGTGTTCCAGATCACCGCGACCTCGAGCTAAACACGCCTAAAGGCGAACGGGTTAATGCAGACGGCGTAGCCCTTACCGACCAAGATTACCAACTGATGTACGATATGTACAAAGACAGCATCGGAAATTTATCATTCGAAAAGTCGCAAACGTTTACCGCCGACGGCCAGCGTCGCATCAAGATGGGCGAGAGATCGAAGGGTTACCGCATAAAAATTACCGATAGCAGCGACCTGAGCTCCGATGAAATTGCGCTACTCCTATCCATTCCCGAAATAAAATCTATTGAACAAGAAGGTGTTACCACTTACTATTTGGGCGACTATGAAAGTTTAACAGAAGCACTAAGCCAAAAAACCTTCATCGATGAAATCGGTTTAGAATCTGAAGTCTTCTTTTATGAATTTGGTAAAACCACTCGCATTACGGATCAGGAAGCAAATCAGATTTCATCGATCATGAACCTTGAAGCGATTGATAATTCTGCCGTAACCTTCAGGGTACAAATTGGCGCCTTCCGCTACAAACTATCGGGCGATGTATTTAACGATGTGCCCGATCTATTGATTGTAGAAGGTAATGATGGACTTACGCGATACGTTTCAGGATCTTTCAAAACGCTGCGAAATGCTGCCGAACATAAAATAGAACTTCTCCTCAAAGGATTTGAAGGAGCCTTTGTAACCGCTTACCGCGATGGAAAGCGAATAACACTCAAAGAAGCCGGTGCCACTACTACTGCAAAAGAAGATATCTCGGGAACGAGGGCTTCGGGAAACATAAACAAAGAATTCGTGAAATTTACCATTCAACTCGGTTCATTCAACGGACGCGTGCCGGCATCTGTACTCAGCAGCTACATGAAACTCGAAAATGTTAGACCCGTTCGCGGAGATAACGGCACCACCAAGTACGTATTTGGGCAGTACAACAGCGCAAAAGAAGCTTCGGCAAAACTCCCCGAATTGCGCTCCAAAGGATTTGAAGATGCCTTTGTAGTTGGCGAATTCAATGGGAAAATCATAAAAGCACAGGAAGCAGAAAAGATCAAAGAAAATTAAGGAACTTTTCGGCGGTAGATTCCATCTGCATTCATATCCCAAATTGCCACCTGATCCCGGTCTACAAGCTCAAAGATATCTCTGCGCTTCCACTTTGGTATCTCTCTCCCCATGAGTAAGGTTGTTTGTTCACCACAATGCGCAATGCGTTTCAGATTTTCGCGGCGATGAATGATCGACACGTTGCCAAAACAATTCTCAGCTAAAGAGCTATCTTCCGATTGGGCCGTGAGCTGGATAACCTGATTTGGCACTATTAAAATGCCATCGCTCACGCGCAAAAACGCATCCTTATAATTCCCTGAAAAGGCGATGTATCGCACATCGTGTATTCCCTGTTTGCGATAGAAACCTTCGAGGTAAAAAGAGTTATCCGCATCAAAATCAAGTTTTGTTTCCTCGACAGATAAAACGGTGAGGGAATTACCTTTTTGAATGCACACTACCGGGGAGTTTCGCCCTTCGAGTATGGTCACTTCCCAGCGGGTGGAATTCGCAATTAGCCGCGCAGATGAAATTGAAACCATAGCCAAAAGCGCAAATAGTGTTGTGCGGATATAATCTCTTCGGGGAGTATAAAATGCCAAAGTAGCGGCAATCATAAAGATATAGGCCAAAAGCATTTCACCGACGGTAAACGGAATATCCCGCAGTACCGCATACGGGAGTTGGCTTACGATTTCAATAAAGGAATTCATCGCCCAAAGCGTACCGTTAAATACTTTGTATAAAATCCAGTCGATACCCGGTATCCAATTAAATATCAGATAGAAAAGCCCTGAATACAGCGCAAGCGTAGCAAGTGGAATCACGATGAGATTTGTGATTAGGAATACCAATGGAAATTGATGGAAGTAATACAGGCTAAGCGGAAAGGTGGCGAGCTGAGCCCCGATAGATACCACAACAAGCGACCAAATTTTATCTAACACAATCGAATTAAATACGAGCAAGGGGTATATACGCGGAAAGGTAAATACGATGCCGATTACCGCCAGATAGGAGAGCTGAAATCCAACCTGAAAAACGATTCCCGGATCGATGATGATCAGAAGTATCGCACTCGCGGCAAGCATATTATAAGTATTCGATTTTTTCTTGCTAATCGATCCCAGGGCGACAAATGAAAACATGGTAGCCGCGCGCAGCACAGAAGGAGACAAACCGGTAATACCGGCGTAAAGCCAAAGGAAAATAAGAATCAGAGCGAGCTTAACGCCGGG